>JALOLV010000283.1 GCA_025455785.1 Spirosomataceae bacterium
GGGTACGCTCGGTCTTGGTTGAAAGTACCATCTACTCCAAGCATTTCTTGTTGAAACATCCCTTTTTGGTACAGTGCATAAGCCGCAATACCCGGAAGCGTCACGATAACTGGCATCAACAATTTTAAGAATGCCGCAAACAACAATCCATTGCGAGCCGTGTCGAGGTCGGCACCCAAGGCACGTTGTGTAATGTACTGGTTACAACCCCAATAATTAAGATTTACAATCCACATACCACCAAAAAGCACTGTCAATCCCGGAAGCGACATATAATGTGGGTTTCCTTTCGGATAAATCATGTGGAAGTGGTCGTCGTGGTTTTGGGTCATTAGCTTATGAAACCAGCGTAACTGCCAAATAAGTTGCCGCCAAGCCACCAATCACCAAGAAAAAAACTTGGATAACATCCGTAAAGCCGATTACTTTCATCCCACCAATTGTGATAATGATAGCAAAAACCGCCAAAAACACCATACAAGAGTAAAAATCTAAGCCCGAAATACCCGATACGGCCAAAGCTCCGAGATAGAGAATCGACGTAAGATTTACCATGATATAAAGCAGCAACCAAAAAATTGCCATAATCAAACTCACAGTTTTATTGTAGCGTTGGCTCAAAAACTGTGGCATCGTAGAGATATTATTTTTTAGGTAAATTGGCATAAAAAATACCGCCACAATGACCAACGTAGCCGCCGCCATCCATTCGTATGTCGAGATACCCAATCCCATCGAAAAACCATTGCCCGACATCCCAATCATCTGCTCTGCCGAGATATTCGATGCTATCAATGAAGCCCCGATGGCCCACCAAGTGAGCGAACCTTCGGCCAAGAAAAAGTCTTTTGTAGAACTCTGTGCTGATTTCTTTTTGTTGTAAATCCAATAACCATAACCGGCTACAATAATGAAATAAAATAGAAAAACTAAGTAGTCAAGGGTTTGTAGTTTTTGCATAGTGTTTAATAGGTGTTTAACAATCTTCTTGGTTAAGTGTCAAAAATACAATTCTAAAACAAGACACGGGCAAATAACCATAAAAAATTTACTTTTTCAAAGAAAAAACAGAACGAAATTGCGTTTATGATTCTAAAATAAAAACAAAATATGCTATCAACCGAAACCAAAAAGCATAATTTGTGTCTAATAAAGTACTAATCTGATACCAAATCGTACCGTTCGTTAAAATCTTTTGCAGAATTGGTGCTATTTTAGTTTATTTACAATTTAATCAAATGTCCCCGTTTTGAGTAGAAATACTATCCGTCTGCTTATTATTCTTGGAATTATCTCTATCACGGGCATTATTGCTGTGCAAGCGTACTGGGTTCGGCGTGCTTTCGACCTTAAAGAACAACAGTTTAGACAGACTGTTATGGTTGCATTGCGTAATGTCGCCAATGGGATTTCTAAGTCTTTCAAGGTTTCGCAAATCGAAAACCCTGTCAGTCAATTGTCTTCTGACTATTACGTTGTCAATCTCAGAGTACCACTCGATGCCGATATTCTCGAACATTTATTAACCGAAGAATTCAAAAAACAGAATCTACACACTGATTTTGAATACGGGATTTATGACTGCGATACCGATAAAATCGTTTACGGAGCATTGATAAATGCCAATTATGAATCAGATACAACACAGGTAAGGGCATTACCAAAGACTGATAAATTTCTTAATTATTTTGGAGTGAGGTTTCCGAGCAAAACCAGCTATCTGGCAAGCAGATTGGATATTTGGTTGATTTCGTCGTTGATAACATTGGTCGTAACAGCCTTTTTTGGGTATTCGATGTTTGTGATTCTGAAACAAAAACGACTGAGCGAGGTTCAGCGAGATTTTGTCAATAACATGACGCATGAGTTTCAGACCCCGATTTCGACAATCAGAGTGGCAACGGATGTTTTGGCTCAACCAGCGATTTTGAATCAGCCCGAAAGACTCAAAAAGTACGTTCAGATAATCCGTCAAGAGAATAATCGCCTCAAAAATCAGGTAGAATCGGTATTGCACACCGCCAGACTCGAACGTGGCAAACTCGAACTTGACATTCAGCTTCAAGAATTGCATTCGCTCATCAATGAAGTAACCGAGGGAATTAAAGCCGAACTCGAAGACGGCTTGCAAATCGTACTCAATGCCACAAAAACAAGTATTTACGCCGACCGAACGCACTTGATGAATGTGGTGCGAAATTTGATAGATAATGCCGTAAAATACTCACCGAAGCCGCCACACGTCAAGATTGAAACCCACAACGAAGGCGATAGCATTGTGATGACCGTCAGCGACAAAGGCATCGGAATCGCCCAAGACCAAATCGGTAAAATTTTTGATAAATTTTATCGAGTTCCGACGGGTAACATCCACAATGTCAAGGGCTTTGGTTTGGGGCTAAGTTATGTGATGCAAATCGTGAAAGGCCATAAATGGACGATTGATGTGCAAAGCGAAATAGGCAACGGAAGTAGATTTATTATCAAGATTAAACAGTAAAATTTGTTTGGGTGTTTGGTGTTTTGATGTTTGCCAAGATAAATGTGTAAACAGTCAAACAACCAAACCTAAAACAAGCAAACAAAAAAATGGCAAAGATTCTTTACGTCGAAGACGACCCTAATTTAAGTTTTGTAATTAAAGATAACCTCGAACTCGAAGGATTTGACATTGTGCATTTTCAGGATGGCAAAGAGGCTTGGAAGTCTTTCAGTAAAGAGAAATACGACCTTTGCTTGCTCGATGTTATGTTGCCCGAATTAGATGGGTTTTCGTTGGCCGAGAAGATTCGCAAGCAGAATTTTCACATTCCGATTATATTCCTTACCGCAAAGACACTCCAAGAAGACCGTATCGCTGGGCTCAAAATCGGTGGCGATGATTACGTTACAAAACCGTTTAGTATCGAAGAATTAAGCCTCCGAATCAAGGTTTTCTTGAAGCGTAAAGACATCAATAAAGATGCCGAAGTAGCCAATAATACTTTTCAGATTGGGCAATATAAGTTTGATTATCAACAACTTAAGCTAACGCTCAACGACAAAGTAGAGCAACTTACAGCTCGTGAGGCAGAGGTTTTACGTTTTTTGTGTCAGCGTAAAAATCAAATCATCAAACGTGAAGAGATTTTGGTAGCTATTTGGGGTCGTGACGATTATTTTTTGGGCCGTAGCTTGGATGTTTTCATCACCCGAATCCGTAAAATGCTGGCCGGAGACCCCGCCTTGAAAATCGAGAATATTCACGGCGTAGGGTTTAAGTTTAATTGCAACCCATAACTTTTTCTTTGAAACAAGAAAAGGGCTAAAAATATGAAAAAAGCTGCAATATTTTTAGTTATTGTGCTGGTAATCGCTACCACTTACGCATATTTTGCAAAAAGCACCCCGCTCTTGCCGGGCTATCATGCTTTTTTTTATACTCCAAAAAAGTACCAAAAGGTAGTTTTGCAGGTACAGAACAATCAGTCTCCCGAAAAACTCGAATCAAATTTCAAAAAACTTGTGCCGTATTGGTACGGAACCCGTTGGAGTTTCAATGGCACTACACAAAAACCCGGCGATGGCAGTATTGCCTGTGGTTATTTTGTAACGACCGTCCTGCAAGATTTGGGAGTTCAGCTCAACCGCTCACAATTGGCTCAACTGCCATCTGAGCAAATGATTAAAAACTTGGTTTCTACCGAAGACATCCAGCGATTCAACAACACGCCAATTTTCACTTTCTTATACCAAGTAAAACATTCGGGCAAGGGCCTTTACGTGGTCGGACTCGACACTCACACGGGTTTTATTCTTAACGATGACTCGGGTACTTGGTTTATTCATTCGAGCGGGGCATTCCCGTTTTGTGTCGTAAAACAAGAAGCCTCAAAAGCCAAAATCTTGGCTGATTCTCGTTACCGAGTTCTTGGCAAACTGACTGGAAACCAAGAATTTATGAGAAAATACATTTGATATTTACTTCTTATTAAAAAATGAGGCAGATTTTATGACCTGCCTATTTTGTTATTGTCAGAAATGCACTTTTTTGACATTGAAAGTGTTACAAATCAAGTAGTTAAAACCTCTCGATTAATCAAACCTTTATTTTAATCTATTATGAAAAAACTCAACCTTTACTACTGGATTGTTACGGGCATATTTGCCGCCTTCATGATTATGAGTTCGGTCTCAAATGTTGTTAAAGAACCCGAAGCCGTAAAAATGATAAAAGATGCCTTGGGGTATCCTGAGTACATCATTCCGTTTTTAGGAGTGGCCAAAATTTTGGGTTCGATTGCGATTCTGATTCCGCAATTTGTCCGAATCAAAGAATGGGCTTATGCCGGATTGTTTTTTGATTTGGTCGGAGCATTGTATTCAATCATCCAAAAAATGCCAATTGATGGTACAATCGTTTTCATGATTTTGCCATTTATATTTTTATTTGGCTCGTATTATTTGTGGCATAAGAAATTAGAAGTGGCGTAATTGAACGAGAGAATGAGCTATTTGCAGCTAATCACTTATGCTTTACAAAAGCATCATTTGATTTTTAATTGTTATTCTAAAGACGGAGCATGGTATCCCATTCTCCGTCCTCTCCGACAATTATAAATGATAACACCTTCTACAACGAGCCTCATAAGTATCTGACTCACCAAGCATTACCTGACTTTCGTTCTTAACTTTTCGGTACGAATAATGGGCAATATCGCCACAAACTACGCAAATTGCGTGTACTTT
>JALOLV010000027.1 GCA_025455785.1 Spirosomataceae bacterium
TGGCAAGATTTGGTTTTAACAAGAGGAAACATCCAAAACCATCAGCTTTCGTTTTCTGGGGGCAACCAAAACACAAAGTTTTATCTATCGGGGTCAATTTTTGACCAAGATGGTATTGTGATTGGGACAAACTTTAAGCGATATACCCTCACCAATAATTTATCGTTTAAGGTGAGTAAGAGAATCAACTTTGGGGTTAATATGCAAGCCCAGAGAACCGACCGTACAGGTACTCGAACACAGGAAGGCTCGGGCGGAGCCAATGGTGCAGGTGTAATCGCTTCTGCTTATAAATTTATGCCAAATCAAAATATTTATAATCCAGACGGCACATTCCAAACAGCGATTCAGGGCGACCCAATCGATAATCCTTTTGCGATAGCTACCCAGCTCCAAGATGAAACCATAACCGATAGATTACAGGCTAACCTAATGGGCGAGATTGAGATTTTCAAATCACTAAAGTTCAAATCAACTTTTGGGGTTTCGACGAGCAATGCACGTTCGGGTGTATTTCAACCGACAACTCTTAATCAAGGTCGTGGAACGGGTGGCGATGCCGAAATCAATGGCGACAAAGATTTTAACTTAATCAACGAAAACTATTTAACTTACAATAAGTCGTTTACCGATAAGCACAACCTTACGCTTTTGGGGGGATATTCAATCCAGAAAAGCCGTTCAGAAGGTTGGGGTGCCAGAAGTCAATCATTCATCACCGATGCAGTTGAATACTGGAGCATTGGCTCGGGTACAGTCTTACAGCCGGGTAGTTCATCGCTATCTGAAAGACAATTAGAATCCTATTTTGGTCGAATAAATTATAATTTCAACGACAGATACCTAATCACTCTGAATGCCCGCTACGATGGTTCTTCAAATTTCAGTAAAAACTTCAAAAGAGCGTTTTTCCCATCGGGTGCGATTGCTTGGAACCTCACAAACGAAGAATTTATGAAGTCTGTACCATTCTTTAACAACATCAAGATTCGTGCAAGTTACGGTCTGACCGGAAACCAAGCTATTGCACCGTTCCAAACACTCGCAAGATTTGGCTCGGTGGTTTCGGTAATCAACGGAAAGCAAGTAAACGCCGTGATTCCGAGTGCAGTTGCCAATGACAACCTGACTTGGGAGACCAACACCCAGTTTGATATTGGAGCAGACATCGCGTTTTTGAATAATCGTTTCAATTTGACTTTTGATTACTATAATCGGATTACTAAAGATTTGCTTTTTGATGTGCCACTACCACTTTATTCTGGTTACGCTTCTCAATTAAAAAATATCGGCAAAGTGGGTAACAAAGGATTTGAGTTTGCTCTCAATTCTAAAATACTAACTGGAATATTCAAATGGAATCTTGATTTGAATGTTTCGACCAATCGCAATGAAGTATTGGCCCTTCCGGATGGTAAAGATATACTTTTCAGTGCTCGTCCGGGGCATTTAGTCGGGATTGTCAATAACGGAATTTTGCGTGTCGGTGCTCCGGTAGGTAGCTTTTTCGGATGGACCTACGATGGTGTATATCAAACAGGTGATAAGTTTTTGCCGGGGGGTGGATTTGAGCAGATTGTGGGTGGCGAAAAATACAGAGACATGGACGGAAACGGTGTTTTGAATGATTTAGACCGTGCAATCATTGGCGACCCAAATCCTGATTTTATTTATGGTATAAACTCAGATTTCAAGTATAAAAATTTTGACCTAAATGTCTTTTTTCAAGGCTCACAAGGCAACGATATGTTGAGTTTTACACTTCTCGAAATCGAAACAATGGGCGGGGTTTATAATTCAACAATCAGGGCATTAGACCGTTGGAAACCTACCAATACCGATACCGATGTGCCAGTTAGGTCGGCGAGCCGCCCTCAGAGAGTTTCTACTCGTTGGGTATATGATGGAAGTTTTCTTCGCCTAAAAAACATCGCTTTGGGCTATAACTTTACCATTAAAAACTCCGGTATTCAACGAATTAGAGTATATGCAAGTGCTCAAAATATACTCACATTCACAAAATACCCGGGATATGACCCCGAAGTAAACTATAATTCAGGAGGCAATGTAAACTCTAACCGTAATCTTGGATTAGACTACGGTAGTTATCCAAACGTTAAAAATTACTCTGTTGGATTAAATCTAAGCTTCTGAAAACTTAATTAAGAATCAAAATGAAAAAAATATATCAAAAATCAATTTTTACCCTCTTAGCAGCCATCGTTTTGGGCTGTGCTGATTTAAACGAGAACCCAGTTGGTATCTTATCGCCAGAGGGTTTCTACAAAACCAAAAAAGATGTCGAGAGTGGTATTTTTGGAGCGTATGGCGTGCTTGCCAGCGAACCACTTTTTGGCCGACAGTTCACTTCGGCTCTTATGCTCAGAAGCGATATGTCGGATATTGGTAATCGAGGAACAACCGTTGACCGTATTCAAGTAAACGATTTTGCCGTAGATGCCACCAACCCAATGGTAAGTAGATTTTGGAGAAGCTGGTATTCGGCTGTTGGTGCAACCAACGCCGCCATTGCGGGTGCAAATAGCTTAAAATTACCCGAAAATGAAATCAATCCGCTCATCGCCGAGGCCAGATTTATTCGTGCATTTTGTTATTATCACTTAGTGCGTTGCTTTGGCGATATTCCTTACCTCGAAGAACCAGTCTCTGACCCCGAAAAAGTAAAAACAATCGGAAAAACAAAAGAAGCTGATGTCTATAAAAAAATAATTGCAGATTTAGAATTTGCAAAACAATGGTTACCAGATAAACAAACCAATGACGTGCGTTCACGCCCGTCAAAAGGGGCTGCGGCTACTTATTTAGCCTCGGTTTACTTAGCCAATTCCGATTTTCAAAAAGCTTATACCGAAGCCAAATTTGTGATTGATAATCGAACTAAATTTGGTTATGTTCTCGAAAACGACTACCAAGATTTATTCAGAGGCGAAAGAGGTGATGCTATCAAAGAAAATATTTTTACAGTTGATTTTTTGAGCCGGCTTACAAATGGTGATTTTAACCAAGATTTGCTTCCTGCGATGGTAGCTCCGCAAAACTTAGCAGGTGGATTTGGTGTAAACGTACCAACGCTTCGAGTTTATCAGACTTGGGATTCGAGAGATTACCGCAAAAAAGTTAGTTTTTTGGATACATTGGTTGTCGGAACTACGGTTACTCCCTACACAGGATTCAGATTTGCAGCCAGACCGCACATAGATAAATGGAGAAGATTTCCCGGCATTTTGGGTCAGTTAGATGGGCGTGATTCTGATTATAACTACCCAGATTTCAGATATGCTGAAGTACTTTTGATTGCTGCCGAAGCACTTGCCGAAACATCAGGCGTAAATGCCGAAGCGATTGGATATGTAAATCAGGTACGAACCAGAGCAAGAAATGCAGCAGGTAAACAAAATAGTTTCCCAGCCAATCTTACGGGTACATTTACAAAAGATGAATTCATCAATTTGGTATTAGAAGAACGCCGCTTAGAGCTTTCTTTTGAGTTCAAAAGATGGTACGATATTAAGCGTAGAAAGTTGGGTGATGTAGTTTTTAAAGGGCCGAATTCTCTCGAACCCAGACCAACTTTCGATGCCAATCGTGATTATTTATTCCCGATTCCGCAGACCGAAATTGACCTAAATCCTAACTTAAAACCCCAAAATCCGGGGTATTAATCATTAGGATTAATGTGATATACGTTTTTGGAGTGGTCTGAACAACGATGTTTACCACTCCATCAATGTTTTCTACGAATGAGCATGGTTCAACCTCCAAAACATTAAAAGTATATGAAATTTAGAAAAATTGTGGTTTTCTTATTGGTTTTAATGAGTATTGATTCTGTTGCTCAGAAAAGATTTGAACCAACATTAGCGTCATTCGAGAAAAACTATACTTGCCCCGATTGGTTTAGAGATGCCAAGTTCGGTATTTGGGCTCATTGGGGACCTCAAGCAGTACCACGAGAGGGCGATTGGTATGCAAAAAAACTTTATATGAATCGTCAATACGATAAAAAAACTAAATCCTACTTAAACGAACCAGACAGAGTGTATAACTTTCACTTAAAAAAGTACGGGCATCCATCTGTTTTTGGTTATAAAGACATTATTCCTCTTTGGAAAGCAGAGCGTTTCGACCCAGACCAGTTGATGAAATTATACAAAAGAGTTGGGGCGAAATACTTTGTGAGCATGGCAACCCACCATGATAATTTTTTCTTATGGAATTCTAAAATTCACAAGTGGAATTCGGTAAAGATGGGTCCTAAAAAAGACATCGTAGGTCTGTTTCAAGCAGCCGCTAAAAAAGAAGGGTTGCGTTTTGGTGTATCAGAGCATTTGGCGGCAAGTTATACATGGTTTCAAACAAGCCACAGTGCAGATAGAGAAGGGCCATATGCTGGTGTTCCTTACGATGGAGCAAATCCGATTTACCAAGATTTGTATCATCCAAGAACCGCCCTTGCCGATACTGCTTGGCTAACCACAAACCCCGAAAACCACCAAAATTGGCTAAAAAGTATAAAAGAAGTAGTAGATATGTATCATCCCGATTTGTTATACTCTGATAGTCAGTTGCCTTTCGGGAAGGTTGGAATGGAAATGTTGGCTCATTTTTATAATGAAAATATAGCATTTAACAATGGAAAACTCGAAGCCGTCTATAACTGCAAACGTGGCGAAACAAACCCAATGTGGGTCAAGGATATTGAGAGAGGAAAAACCGAAGGTATAAGCCAGTATCCGTGGCAAACAGATACATCTATTGGCGATTGGTTTTACAGAAACGGACAAAAATATAAGACAGGTAAGGAGGTAATCCAGATGCTGATTGATATTGTTAGCAAAAATGGCAATCTTCTCTTAAACGTAGTACAAACACCAGAGGGCGATTTGGAGCAAGATGTCCTTGATATTTTGGAAGAAATAGCGGTTTGGACAAATATTAATGGCGATGGTATCTACGGAACACGCCCATGGAAAGTTTTTGGCGAAGGTCCTGCGATGACCAAGAAAAATACTGCCGGTACTTATGGAGGTATCAGCGATGTAGATAACATTGAATATACCGACCAAGATTTCAGATTTACTACAAAAGGTAACAGTATTTATGCCTTTTGTTTAGCCCAACCCCAATCAACTATCAAGGTTGTTTCTTTAGCAGTCGGTTCGCCGCTGTTTGAAAAAAAAATTACATCGGTCAAAATATTAGGAATTAATGAGAAACTCAAATGGAAACAAACACCCGAAGGTTTGATAATCAATAAGCCTACCAGTTTGCCTATTTCTCATGCCACAACCATTAAAGTAGATTATAAATAAATTTCGCAATTAAAATTAAATCTTTAACAAAATGCCGAAATACACATTGAATGTAAATGGACAGCAAAAAACCGTTGAGGTTTCAGAAGACACTCCGCTTCTTTGGGTTTTGAGAGATACATTAAAGATGACTGGCACCAAATACGGTTGCGGAATGGCTCAATGTGGAGCTTGTACGGTGCATCTCGACGGGCAGGCGATTCGCTCATGCGTAATGCCGATTTCTGCCGTAGAAAATGCCAAAATTACCACGATTGAGGGTTTATCTGCCGATGGTTCGCATCCTGTTCAACGAGCTTGGAATGAAATTGACGTGCCGCAATGCGGATACTGCCAAGCAGGACAAATCATGACGGCTTCTGCTCTATTGAAAGAAAATCCCAACCCCAACGACGAACAAATTTCGATTGCTATGTCCGGAAATATCTGTCGTTGTGGAACTTATCATAGAATCAATGAAGCCATTAAACTTGCTGTTCAATACTCAAAAAAATAAACTTATGGAAAACAGACGAGATTTTCTAAAAAAAGCATTTCTGAGTACTGGAAGCCTTATACTCGGATTTGGTATTAATGAATCATTTGCAGGTGTAAGCACGCTAAAAAACATCGAAGAAGCATCACTTTTTAATGCGTATTTAACCATAAATTCAACTGGAAAAATAAAACTTTTTTCGCCCAATCCCGAAATTGGACAGGGAATCAAAACGGCTTTCGCTGTCATTATTGCCGAAGAATTAGACGTAGATATTTCCGAAGTCGAGGTTGTTCAGGCTCATTTCGACCCAACCCGATTCGACCGACAAGAAACTGGCGGCAGTGGTGCGATTCGTCATTCGTGGGAGCGTCTGCGTAAGGCAGGAGCATCGGCACGTTATGCACTCGTACAGGCGGCTGCCCAAAAATGGGGGGTAAGTGCCGATACCTTAAAAACAGATAATGGCAAGGTAATTGGGCAAAACGGAAAAGTTGCTATTTACCAAGAATTGGTGGCAGAGGCTTCTAAAATTCAAATCCCTGAGAAAATCACTCTTAAATCGACAGAATCTTTTAAGCAAATCGGCAAAAATATCAAAGGTATTGATAATCAGGAGGTTATAACTGGTAGAGCTATTTATGGAATTGATTATTTTGAAGAAGGAATGGTTTATGCACAAATGATTCGACCACCATTTGGAAAAAAATTAGACCGTTTTGATGCCTCTGAAGCCAAGAAAATCGAGGGCATTTCTGATGTTTTGGCAGTTGGAGATAAAGTAGCAATCGTAGGCAATTCGACTTGGCAAGTGATGAAAGCACGCAAGTTGATAGATGTTATTTGGAAATCAGACAAGCCAATCGAAGATGATAATTTTCACAACAAAATCTTCGATGATACGATGAACAACGGGAAATTTGATATAAAACGCAGTAACGGAAACATCGAAATGGCTTTTAAAGAAGCATCACAAATAGTTGAAGCTACTTATCAGGGACCATTCTTGCCTCATAACTCAATGGAGCCGATGAATTTCTTTGCCGATGCTCGAAATCTTAATAGTGTACGATTGGTTGGACCGATGCAAAACCCTGTCAGAACTCGTCCGCTTATCAGTAAATTGCTCGGAACTCCCGCCGAAAACATTTCGATTCAACTGACAAAAATGGGTGGTGCATTTGGTAGAAGAATTGCTCCTGATTTTTCGCTCGAAGCGGCAGAATTATCAAAAGTTATTCAAAAGCCTGTTAAACTTTATTGGACTCGTGAAGACGACATGACAGGCGGATATTATCGCCCCGCTGTTCGGTATAAATTCAAAGCGGCGATTGACAAAAACAAAAATATTACGGCTTATTCGCTCAAAGGAATCGGCATGAGTTGGAATAATGTTGTACGTGAAAATAATTTTCCGGTCGGAGCAATCGAAAACATCTTAATTGAAAACTTTGAGTATAAATCAGACATAACAACTGGCTATTGGCGGGCTCCGATTACTAATTTTTTAGCTTTTGCCGAACAAGCATTTTTAGATGAGGTGGCCACCAAAATCGGAAAAGACCCGATTCAGTTAAGGCTCGACCTGCTAAAAATCGTCAAAGAAAAAGGAATTAAAAATCTAACTTACGACCCCCAAAGATTTGAAGAAGTGATTAAAAAAGTAGCCGAAAGAGCAAATTGGGGCAAAAAACCAAAGGGTGTTTTTCAAGGATTTAGTGTCTATTTTTCGCACAATAGTTATGTAGCTCAAATCGCTGAAGTGGTGCTTGAAAAATCTAAACCCGCACTCAAAAAAGTCTATGCCGTGGTTGATTGTGGAATAGTGGTCAATATGAGTGGGGCAAAAAACCAAGTTTACGGCTCGATTGTAGATGGGTTGGGTCATGCACTTTTTGGTAAATTGAGTTTTGAAGATGGATTGCCTCAAGAAAACAACTTTAATTCGTTTCGGCTAATCAGATTTAACGAAGTACCAGAAATTGACGTTCATTTTATCGAAAACGGCATCAGTCCAACTGGTCTGGGCGAACCTGCACTTCCGCCTGTTGGTGGGGCATTAGCCAATGCTTTTGCTAAAGCAACTAAAAAAAGACTTTATATTCAACCATTTGCCGACCAAAACGAGCACATAAAGGATATTCTGTAAAATGCGTTTTGGAATTACAAAATAGGATTGAGTAGTATCAAATGCTTTTGTAAATAATACATTCAATGGCAAAACTTATTTATTTACAAACAATTCAAAGTTCCAGTGGGAAACTTACCGTCTTTGAAAATTTACTTATGGGTGGTATTAGACGAGTATTTTATATTTATGATTCTGTGAATGTTATTCGTGGAAGACACCGCCACAGAGATAGCATCCATGCTCTTTGTTGTGTAGCTGGAAAATGTAAAGTATATGTAAACAACGGAGAAAAAGAAGAAATTTATTATTTAGATTCGCCTGAAAAATGTCTTATTTTGGAGCCACATGATTGGCGTGAAATGTATGATTTTGATAAAAAATCCATACTTCTTTGTATGTCTAATCAATTCTACGACCCAGAAGATTATATCGAAGAGCCATATACTTCAACACAAAAGTTTAGAGATTATTCATTTGTATTAGATTAAGATATGGTGTTTTTATTACATTGTAAACTAAGTTATAGTAGCTAAAAATAGAACACTTCCTATAAATTTTAGGGGACATTTGTATCTTTCAATAGAAATAATGACCTTTCTACTGAAGGATTCCCAATTAAAAAACAATACTAACTTAGTTTACAATGTATTTATTTAGATAAAAGGTATAATACTCAACAATAGTTGGTAAAATTTACAATTGTCCTCTGTAATGCACTAATAGTCAGCGAGTTGTATTATATTTTATGAATGATTGATGAAATTAGAAAAAAACCGTGGAATGAGGAAGACCGTACAGTTGATGCTTTACTTTCACAAGTAGCTTATCTGAAAGGGCAATTGCAGCACTATGCCAATGAAAATGAAGAATTGAAATGAAAACTGAATAGCAAATAGAAAGCCTGTGATAAAAATACAATCGTTATCACAGGCTCAAAAATCAACAATAAAATTTACTGATAAATCTTTACATTCAATTTCTCTAACTGTCTAACCGACCTTTTGTTATTAGAAATACTAATTACATTTTTGTACGTTTCTAATTTAAAATTGTCATAATCATAATTTATCGGAGCGGTCGAGACTTACCCAAATCCTGAAATATTGTGCTTAGATGTTACGACACTAATATAAGTTGTATAAAAGTCTTTGCTAATGTTTATCTTCTCCACAATTTTTCTATCTCCGTTTGGGAATGTCCAAATTTCACCAACTTGAGGATGGTACATCTCATTAATTGTTATATTTGAAGTGGCAGAAGGTACGAATTTACCTGTCAAATCGTATCTTCTGCCGTTCAAAAACCATAACGGAGTATCGTTAGGAATACCATTTATGTAAGGCAATATCCTTGGAACACCTAAAAAGTATTTAGTATCTTTTTGAATTGTTCGTGTTGCATCAATATATCTATGTATAGTAAGATAAAAATATGGAAACGGAGGTACATTCAGGGGGAGAACCTGTACTATCCGAATCGCTAATACATTATTGATTCCTTTTTTAGGATAAACAGCCGCAACAATTTTAGTATCTGTCCAACTTATAACATCAAAGCCGAAATGATAATCTTTAAGACGCGGGTCAGAATAGGACATTGGTACAGAAATAGTGCCACCAAAATTACCAAAATACTTACCAGTTATGGTTATCTTCCTGCTTTTGTTGATATCTGAAATTATACCATTACCTTTCATGTCTCCTCAAATATCATCTATGATAGGGTTTGAAGTAGTTATGCCTCCTTCTCTAAATGATGAATGGTGGATTTTTGTAGAATCCTTAGCATTTGTATCATTTTGAGGTAAGATTTCTTTCTCTTCTAAATCACACGAATAAAATGCCTATAAGAAAACAATCGTTGTTATTCTAATTAATGCTTTTGTTTTCATTGTTTAGTTCGACTAATGGTTTGATTCTGCTCTAAAATATCCAAATACTGCTGAAAATATCCAACCAGGAATAAGCCCCAATCCGGGAATTATTGTACCTAAAACGATTAACAAAAACAATGGAATTAGAAAATCCCAGAAAGTTTTGAAATAGATTCCCAGCCCAATAGGTCCAAAAAGAAATCCTATCATCATTGCCACCGTTGGGCTTTTTGGTGTATTGTGTTTTGGCAATGCTTTTAGTGCCACATGCACCATGTGTATGAAATGATGTCCAGAAGCCATATTTTTAATGATTTGATTTGAAGGGCAAATCAGAAATCAATATTCTGATATTGACAAAGGGCATTATAAGTTTTATTACAAACCTATACACCAAACTCGTGACAGCCAAGAAACAATATTATTGGATATTTTACATGAAGAAAATCCGGATCAGAACATTGTGTTTACCGAAATAAAAACACCTTTTGGTGAACCAGTAAAAGTTAAAACGCCTTCATTTGAAGACCTCTTGGGTGATAAAATGACGGCATTTGCCCTTTATACGACGGGGGTGCCTTATTATAAAGGAAAAGACAGCAGAGGTAAAGAAATCCTAAAGCAACTCTACGACATTGGTAATTTATTCGAACAATTGGAGGATTTAGCAACCCTACTAAAAACATTTGTTTATTTAGCAGATATTGAAGCCAAATACAGAGGATTACAAATCAACGCTAGTGATGTGCCAAAAGATATTTTTCAAACGACAATTTGCATTACCCTCAGAGGAAACGGAGGCATTGGCGATTTTGAAAATCTGTTAGATTGAGTAAACCGTTTGAAAACTTATACTTTTACCGAAAAACTAAGTTTAGAAAAAGTATTTCCAATGGCTGGCAAAGCGGCCTATTTATTGAGTTTAAAAAAGAATGATGAATAAAAAATAGAAAGATTTGCTGATGAAAAAAGTGTAATACCACTAATAATTGAAACACAAAACTAAACAAACTCAAAAAAACAAACCCCGATGCCTTTTGGTATTGGTGGAAGGCAACAATAAATCAAAGAATTATCTCTTAATAAAATATGCCAACTTTACACTGGGGTTTGCTTTTGAGGTAAGTATCTTATTATCAAACAGTTATATATCCAAAGGGAGACCCAAATAGATGAAAAGGATTTTGAGCATATTCCTCCTGCTTCATTTGAATACATTCACCATTTAGAAAAATATTTTTTTATAAAATAATCCTCTTATCAAAGATTTTTGAGGGTACCTACTACCATCTGCCTGTAACTGATACCAATGGGAAGGGTTTGATTATCAATTAAAATAATTTCGTCTTTGTTGATTTGTTTAACAAAATTTGTATTGATTAGATACTTTTTGTGAATCCTCTTAAAATGGTAAGGTCTGAGGGTTTCAGCGACGTTTTGTAAAGTATTATGAATAAGAATGGATTTTTTGTTTGGAAAATGGATTTTCACGTAGTTACCAAACGACTCGGCGAATGAAATCAAGTTGGGGTCAATGTCTTGTTCATAACCTTGGAATCTAATTGCGGGTGGTATAGGTGGCTTAGGTGTGGCAGTATTATCTAATTTATTTATTGCCGTAGAAAAACGACTGTAACTAATGGGTTTCAGTAAATAATCGACCACATTGTGTTCAAAACTTTGTAAAGCAAACTTGGAATGAGCAGTTGTAAAAATAATTTTTATGTTTTGTTTCAACAGAGAAAGAAAGCCAAATCCCGAAATTTCGGGCATATTTATATCCAAAAAAATAAAATCAATCGAATCCCAATCTTGAAATTGCAGGGCTTCTTGGGCAGAAAAGAAAGCCGCAATCAAGTGAATTTCTCCGATGGTTTTTATATGATGGTTCAGCACGGTATGAGCATCAGGCTCATCATCAATGATAATGCAATTATACTTCATAAGTTAATTTTAAGCGTTGCATAGTAATAGTTTTCCTTTATTCTGTTGTTTAAAATGTACTTTCCCTCATACAAATAATCCAATCTTTTTCTTAGATTTTCAAGCCCAATTTGTGTAGAGTTATTTTCTCTATACGGTTTAAAGGTGTTTTTAGTCATTAGTTCAATCGTTTCATTTTCGCAATTTATGGTAATTTCGATTTGATTCACTGCCTCTAATTTGGTACTGTGTTTAAAGGCATTTTCAACCAAGGTAATCAACAAATTAGGGGCTATTTGTAGGTTATTATTATTATTAACGATGTTTTTGCTGTAATTAATTGAAATAGACTTGTTTAATCTGCCTTTTTCAAAAAAAATATAATTATCCAAGAACCCAATTTCGTTTTCTAAGGCTATTTTCTCGTTTCCGTCATGCTCTAATTGGAAACGGAGCATATCGGCAAGTTGTACTATCATTTCTCCTGCTTCTACTCTATTCTCAATACATTTTGCGTAAATACTGTTGAGCGTATTAAACAGAAAATGTGGGTTTAATTGCTGTTTTAGCAACTTTAACTCTGCCTCACTTCTGTTGGCTTTGAACTCGTGCCAGCTATCTTCATTATTGAGTTGTTCCTTCATAAATTTTAAAAAGTAGGCAACACTAACAATAAATAGCATGGACACAAAATGAAATATCCAAGTACTGTGTTCTTCGTTTTGTTTATAAAAAAAAACTTCAATACAAAAAGAAACCACCAAACACAATACAAAAAAAGACACAAAAAAAGCAAAAAACTTCTTTTTTAGATAGAGTGTGTCTTTTAGGTAAAGTGCTATTAAGATTACAGCGAAATAGAGTGGTGCTAATTTAAAATTGATAATCACACCAATTGAGATAGAATCTCCCAATTCGTTGGTAAACAGATAGATTAGCGGCATTAACAATGAAATAAAGCCAATAATATTTCTTGTTAGGTATTTTTTCAGAAAAATTTTCATAACACAAAAATAACGTTTAAAGTATTACGGCATTAACTATTTTGACGAATTGAATTGGTCATATTTATATTGAATTGGTGTAAAAAACCTTTCCAGTACCAAGAGTTATCTTCAGTTTTGTGGCATGAAACATTGTTTTTGAAAACTAAATCAAAAAGCAGTTATGATGTCAGTCAAACTTAAAAGAAATTTAAAACGTATAACGTTAGCCCTAATGATAATTCTAATATTATTCATACGCCTATTTGCATCTTCTGTTTTAGACGAACCATTTTTTGGCGACACGCTTACCAATTTAGTTGCGTCAAAAGAAAAACCGCAGGTACTCGGTGATACAGAAATAGCGAAACTCAAAACTCATATTTATCCCATTAATTTAAACGCTACCAAAGATGTGAACTTTGATTTTACTTTTCTTGAATCTAAAATTCAAGATGCAGAAATAATTGGGCTTGGCGAAGCTACTCATGGTACTAATGAGTTTTTTGAACTTAAAAGCAAAGTATTTCAGTACTTAGTAGAAAAAAAAGGCGTAAGAACATTTGCTATTGAAGCCAATTTTGCTGGATGTTATGCCATTAATGAATACGTTTTGACGGGCAAAGGAAATCCAAAAGAGGCTCTATCTAAAAACGGTTATTGGGTATGGCAATCTCAGGAAGTTTTGGATTTAATTGAATGGATGAAAAACTATAATACCACCAAAAGTAAAGCACAAAAAATTCAATTTTATGGGTATGATATGCAAAATGCTACTTCCTGCATTAATTGGCTTGACAACTATTTGACTAAATCAATTCCAACTTTTAATAGAGACTTGCTTTTAGAAAAATTTGATGAGAATAATGAAAATTTGAGAAAATTGGATGATAAATCATTAGACGGGATTAAGGAGTCGAACTTAAAAAAATTAAATGTTTTGGAAATGTACATTCATAACCAGCAGAATAATCTTCTCAAAAATGATTCAAGCGATTTTAGGTTTGCCGAACAGGCAATTAAGATAATTCGTCAAAAGTTAAACTTTTTTAGAATTAAGGATTTTGATACGGCATATTCTTATCGGGATAGTTCTATGGCACAAAATATCAAATGGATTAAAGAGGAAAATAACAATGCTAAAATAATGCTTTGGGCTCACAACGGGCATATTGGAAGGGGTACTTTTTCAGATGATTTTAAAACAGGCAATTGGATGGGGACACACTTAAATAAATTGTACGGCAAAAAGTATTACAATGTTGGGTTTAGTTTTAACGAAGGTGGATTTGTGGCTCAAAGCCCACCATCTACCAACCTTTTTTATTTGATGTACAGTTTTACGAAGAGTATTTTCAAAGATGAGCCTTGGTTAGTCCGTAATAATTTTTTGAAGCCACATTCAAAAAGTTACCTTACCAATGTATTCTCAAAACTTGAAACCCCGTGTTTTTTCCTTGACTTCAAAGATATTCAAAATGACAAAACTTTACGGGAGTTTGTAAACAAAGAATACGAGCATTATGAAGCTGGTGCAGTATTTATTAATAAAAAATCAGCACTCTGGACAACCAATCTTTACGAATTGTTTGATGCGGTTATTTATGTAGATAAAGTAGAACCCGCCAAAAATTTTCGATTAGGAAAATTTGCAAAGTAAAATCAATAAAAAATGCTTTTCAGGTCATCTTTTCAATAAATGTATGCTACTAATTCAAGAATTTAAGTATGATATATATGTGTTTTTTTGTAAAAATTGATTCAATAATGAATAAAATATAAACAAAATAAATAAAAATGAAAGTAACATTAACCGCTTTTCTTACCATACTTTCTTTGGGCAAATCGCTTTTTGCTCAAAAAAATGAGGTTGTAAACGAGAAGTACCAAGACGAGCCAATTTCAATATTTGGCAATTTTATCTTTCAGGGAATTTACCCAGGTTTTAGAATTGGGGTCGAACAACCATTGAAACAAATAAATTATCTGGACAGCTTCGGCAAGCTGAAAAAACATAAAGACCGAGCCGTGCAGTACAGTTTGGGGTTTTATTACCACGGTGGCTTTCATACCAACTTCTTTGCCACAAGCGAATATGTTTTCAGGCGAGTAAATAAAAATGGTGGTTTTCGGGAGTTCAGACCTGGACTTTCGTTGAGCAGAACATTTTTGGGTGCAAGCACTTACGAAGTAGGTACGAACGGCGATGTTAGCAAAATAAATGGAGCGGGCGATTTTTACTTCATGCCTTCGCTCAATTTTGGGGTAGGTAAAGACTACGGTTTAAAGAATCCGTCTTTGCCATTGAATTTTTCAGCAAATCTAAATTTGGCGGGTTTATTACCCTACAACGGATTGGTTTTGCCTACGCCCATGTTGGAAATCGGGTTTAGATACAAATTTAAAAATGCTTTTAAAACGTCTTTGAAAGTCATTGACAAACAAACTAAAAACAAATAAAATGAAAAATATCATTGCTTTAAGCACGCTAATTTTTCTGTTCTCGGCGTGCCAAAAAGAGGAAATTACGATTTCTACCAACGCAAAAGACTTGTTTTATGTAAAAAACAAAGGTGCTTCGATGCCTATTTTGGTAGAAGGCAACACTTCGCAAAAGGCATTTGTGCTTGTGGTTCATGGCGGACCAGGGTCTGATGCCATGAGTACGATGAACAATACTTTTATGGATGTACTTGAAGGAAAATATGCGGTAGCATACTGGGACCAGCGAAATGGAGGTAACACACAAGGGGGTGCAAACCACGATAATTTGAATATTGCCACCATGACCGAAGATTTGAGAGCCGTGGTATTAACCCTGAAAAGCCGTTATGGTAGCAATATCAGTGTGTTTTTATATGCTCACAGTTTTGGAGGTTGTCTGAGTGCCTCTTTTCTTACCAAGAGTAACTATCAAACTTTGGTGAAAGGGTGGATTGATATTGACGGTGCTCACAATTTTCCTTTGATGGACACCGAAAGTAAAAAGATGCAAATTGCGATTGGTACGGTGGAAAAAAACGCAGGACGTAACGTGGCTGAGTGGACATCCCTCATTGATTTCGCCAACAACAATAATCCACGGGAAAATCCTACTGTTTCAGGAAAGTTTAACGGAAACGCTTACACTGCCATCAAACTTATTGACGAAGTAAATAAAGTTAGTTTGCCCAAAGTCAATGATTTGGCTTATTCTCCAAATTCACTTCTTTCAAGAGTTATCAATTTTAATAGTGTATATTTCAATAATGGCTTAGAGCAGGAATTGTTCAACACGGAGTTTTCATCAAAACTTAGTACCATCAAAACGCCCACGCTTTGTTTATTTGGTAAATATGATTTTGTTGTGCCACCCGCATTAGCCGATGATGTAATGGCAAAAATTGGTTCAACCTTCAAGAAAAAAGTGATTTTTAACAACAGCGGACATGACCCCTATCTCACCGAAACGGTAAAGTTAAATGCCGAAATTATAGCTTTCATTGAGCAATTTAAGTAATCAACTTTTGATAAAATATATTTAGAAAAAGCAAAGCTGACCGAAGTATTAAGACAATTATACTTCGGTCAGCTTTGCTGAAACCCCACAGTCTCAACAATTGGCGAGAGCAAAACACTATTCTATTCATAAATATCTAAAATTCAGACACTTATAATTCATTTTTTTACTTTCGCCAGTTGGTTTTGATTTGAGACACAGGAAATGGGTGAGGATTTCAGATTAAGTTTTTTTTACAGCAAGTTTAACATAACTTCGAGTATTTATGAGTTAAAGGCAATTTTAACTAAACGAACTAACAATGCAGTTCCATATAGACAAAATAAATAAACTCCTTGATGATTTTGACGAAGCAACATTAAAAGCGTTGGAAGAAATAAGTTACTCCAAGACATACGAAAAGGGTAGTTACTTATTAAAGGCAGACAATATTTGCACGAAAAGTTTTTTTCTAAAGAGCGGAATTTTACGCAAATTTTATCTTCATAACGAAAAAGATGTTACAACAGAATTTTATTTTAAAGGAGACCTTGCAGTTTCTTTTGATAGTTATACACTACAAAGACCAAGTAAAGAGTACCTACAAGCCTTAACGGATGTAACGGTCAATACTATTGAATTCAATAGTTTTCAAAACTTAAAGAAAAAGCATTTGCAATTACAAGAGCTTGATTTTCTTATAACTGAATATCATGCTTTGTGGCTTGAAGAAAAAGTTTTTGAACTTCATACCCAAAATGCAACGCAACGGTACGAAACCCTAATAAAGAAATCGCCTCATATCGTACATCAGATTCCACTAACTCAAATTGCATCTTATCTGAATGTATCATTAGAAACATTGAGTAGAATTAGAGCCAAAAAATGATTATTTGACTTTACATCAAATCCTATCAGAAACGATTTATTGACCTTTGCAAACAAAAATTTAACAAAGGAATAAAATGAAGCAAAGAATAATTGGTTTTGATTTGGCAAGGGCTTACTCCATTTTTGGAATGTACATTGTAAATTTCAATATCGTATTTGGAAACTATCAAGACCACAGTTTAGCGGGGCAATTTTTGTCTCTCTTTAATGGTAATTCAAGTACAGTATTTGTAATGCTTGCAGGAATGGGTATTGCGTTGATGACCAATCGTACCAAAGAATATTCAACTGAAGATAAAAATCGCCTAAAATCAATCATAAATAGAAGGGCTTGGTTCTTATTTTCGATTGGTTTATTGCTATATATTTGGTGGCCTGCGGACATACTTCATTTTTACGGTGGCTATATGCACATTGCTGTTTTACTTCTTTTTGTAGATAAAAAATATTATCTGTATGCAAGTGTTACAGCAATTACTATTTTTCATTTAATACTTTTGGTTGTCCCATTTGATACAGGATGGAATTTTGAAACCCTTCAATACAAAGACTTTTGGACAATCAATGGCTTTTTACGAAACACTTTGTATAATGGTTGGAATTCAATATTTCCTTGGTTCGCTTATTTTTCAGTAGGTATGTATTTAGGGCGTTTAGACTGGATGTTACGAAACACACAAAGAAATATATTTTTAATTGGGCTTTCTTTGTATTTAAGTATTTCTGGAATCCAATATTTGTCAAATATATTGCCAATGAGCGAAGACATCAAGTTTTATATTAATGCTGACTATTTACCTCCATTTGTACCATTTGTATTAAGCACAGTTGGCTTTGGAATGATGCTAATTTCAATATTTATGTTTCTAAGCAAATTTATGTCAAATAATAAGTTTGCAAACGACTTGGCAAAAACAGGACAAATGACATTGACACATTATATTTCACACTTGACAGTTGGTATGCTGTTACTTGCATTTTTAACAGATAAACAATATTCTGCAAGAATGAATGAACAAACTCCAATACATCCAATTATTATTTTTGGTTTTGCATTGGGCTATTTTATTTTTAGTTTTTATTTTAGCAAACAATGGGCAAAGAAATTCAAAAACGGACCTTTTGAAACAATAATGAGAAAAATATCGGGCTAACGGAAGAACTCCCCATAAAAAGGACAACTGTTGCACCTCTGCTCCCCCAAACAAAATTCTAAAATACTGACCTCTATCAAGACCTTCTGACAGAAGGTCTTATTTTTTTGTGTATTTTAATCCGAAATTCTGAGTGGCTTAGAATTGAAGTCTTTAAGGCTGATAACACCAATTTTGAAAATTTTCAAGCATTTCTACTGGTTTTGACATTTCAGGTACTGCTATACTTGGCTTTTTACGCTCAAACATTAGATATTTCTTCAGATTATATGTTAATGCTGCTATCAACACATGTTTATTTGCTTGTATCACACCATGATTATTGATTTTCTTCATGTTTAGAAAGTTTATCAAGGTTCCCAGAATTGGCTCTACTGTCGCACTTCGTATTTTGACTATTTTGTTGCTATAGGCTCTGTTTGGGTTTAGTTTTTATGCAGGCGGTCATAAAGTGGTTTGTGGATGGAATCTACTATTTTTTTGAATTTTGTTAAGTTTCCACCTTAGTACATGATAAAAAATTTACATATTTACGAACAGCTTGAAAATCGAACATAAAACCTCTGTTAAGTTCGTCTAATCCATAACGAAAAATACTAAAAGCCCTTCCTTTGTGCTTTAAGATAGGGATTGGTTTTACTTGACTTTGATATGCACCTACGCGATAAACCCATAGAAAAGCAATACAAACTATTGCAAATAGTTTTTCTAAAAGTTTCTGGTTTGTTAGGTGAGTGCTTTCAATATTGAAACCAGCAGACTTGATAGCCTTAAAAAATCATTCAATCATCCACCTTTGAGCGTATAGTTGCATAGTTTGATGGTCAATTTGACAAGTTGCTACAATAATATATTCAGTAATGTTCATGGTTTCCTAAGGTTCTGACTTGATTAAGTGGTAAATAATTTAACGGCTAAACTACCTTTGATTTTCGTCCACGTTGATTGATAATAACATTACTCATAATGTGTCATGGGGGTAAATCCCTCGCCCTAAGGCGAAGACTTCGGTTTTCCTATATTTGTATTGAAAATTTGAAAAGATGCAAAATTATTTAAAGAGAGGTCATACGACTTATCACTGTAAATATCATATAGTTTGGATAACAAAATATCGAAAAAAAGTATTGTTTGGAGTTGTAGCAGAACGAGTAAGGGAACTACTACGAGATATTTGTAAAGAACATGAAGTGGAAATAATGAAAGGACATGTATCAAAAGACCACTTACATTTGTTTATTTGTGTTCCACCACATTTTGCAATAAGTAAGTTAGTTCAGTATTTAAAGGGTAAAAGCTCATACAAATTGTTATCTGAAAATGCTGTGGTTGAAAATCATAATGGATTAACGACCCGATGGGCGGAAGCCTATACTAAAAATTTGGTCGAAGCATTACAAAAAGCTATTAATCATGTCAAACACTATCAGATACATCAATTCACTTTAACTAAACTTGATGGAAATACCAGAATTAAGGCTTTCCCTCAATTACTACTGAATCAAAGAAAATTAGAACAATATACTTTTGACTTTCAAAATGTATTACAGCTTTTAAGCCGCTACAATTTGAAAAGAATTGTGGACATAACAGGTTGTATCTCTCTGTTTCATCAAAAATTAGCATCTGTAGGGCTTGGACTAAGAAAAACATTAGCATATCATTTAATCCAGTAAATGCTATTTTTACTGTATTTGATGAAAAAAATAAAACTATCAAAGAATTTAAAATAGATTCCCTAAAAGTATAATATCCAAAATTTGACGGTTTTTCAAAGAACTAAAATTAATCAACAAGACAACCCTGTTTCGCTTTAAATGGGTACAACCCTATTTCGCTCGACACAATGCAATGTCTCAACAGGAATTTGGTTGATGGTATTGGCAAGAATGGGGCCTGATTTGCTGAGTTGTAGTTTTTCTTTTTCCAAATGGATATGTATCAATGAAAGATAGTACCGAAATAGACCTTAATTCAAAAAACGCTATTTAAGGTGCATTTAATTAGTTATTGATAATTATTCGGCACTAATTTAGTAGCTTTGGGTTATGCGAAACATAAAATTATCACCATCAGAAGAGCAAACCATACGAGAACTTGTAAGCAATCATACTAATTCTCCTATTCATAATCGAGGACAGAGCATTTTATTGAGTCATTTAGGTTAAAATTATATAAACCAGCACAAACTTAGTACACTGTTAATTGAGTTTCTTTAACTTTTGAAACGGCTGCATATTGTTGCAAGTGGTTTGGTTACCTATAAAAAACTTCAAAAATGGTGAAATTACGGTCTGGATGCGGGAGAAGGATGTCTTACATCGGAGTTTTATTGGCGTAATTTTTCATGGGCAAAATGATAGCACCTACGATGCCGTTTATTATATGAATTGATAATGTAAAACTTTTCAAAAAATTATGATTGCCAATATTCTTAAAAAGGTTTTCGACCAATTTCTTGAATTAGATATTCAAGTTTGGCAAAATTTTGAACAATTGGGCGAAGTTCGGCAATTTCGAGCCGATACTGTTTTAAAAGAAGCCGATACCAAAGAAAATCACATAAATATCATCATTGAGGGCAGTGGTGGCAATTTAATTTGGTCAAAAAACAACTTTGTCTGTACCGATATTGGCTTTGAAAATGATTTTTTGAGCGATTTTATGTCTTTCTCTTTACAAAAAGCAACTCCGATTGAAGTACGGGTTTTTGAAGATTCAACCATCTTCCGTATTTCACACCAAAATTTTCAGAAAACCTTTGAAGCGGGTGCTTATGGCAACATTATGACCCGACTCGTAACTGAATCTGCCTATAACGCCAAGCTACAACAGCAAATAGACCTCTTAACCAAAACCGCCAAAGAAAGATATTTGGAACTACTGAACACGAAAAAAGGTATTGAACGAACCCAACTAAAATACTTGGCATCCTATCTCGGAATCACGCCACAGAGTTTAAGTAGAATAAGGGCAGAAAAATTATAAGACTTACCGAATGGTAACTGCTGGTGGTTGGGTCTGAGTTTAATTTTGCATTTTAACCAACAAAAAATCAAATAATGCAAAATAATGCGGTAGGCTCAAAAATGCCATTATCAAAAACACTTGGAGTTATCATCGGATTTCCCATCATCGCAACACTGATTTCTTTATTGTTCAAAAATCGCTATTTAATAACAGATTTGGGACTCAATTACGGAATTACTATCAAGGTCATTATTATTATTTGGTATCTGACCCAAATATATCTGATTGCCAGATTGTTACGCAGTGAGGGTTGGTCATGGGCAGACATCGGCTATTCCTTCAACACAAA
>JALOLV010000284.1 GCA_025455785.1 Spirosomataceae bacterium
GCTTCTTGCGGAGAGCCGAGACGAAGTTTAGAAACAGCTTTTTCGTTTATCAAGACAAAGTTTTGGGCTGAGTCTGATTGCGGAATCGGTAGGTTTTGCCCTGCCAAAAACTTTAGGTTCATGTTCTCAATAAAACCCCTATCGACAGCGTAGTAGTAGCTTGATGTATTTTCGGCATTTTTTTCGGTTTTGACGACCTGCTCCGACGGCACGCCACCAAAAGGCATCGAAGCCAGCCCGATTTTCTCTACGTTTTTGTTTTTCTGAATATCATTGATGAGCAACTGATAGTTTTTATCAACCAATGAGATATTAAAAATACCTTTGCGATTAAAGTTTTCATTCTCAGTAGCCATATATTTAAACTGATTGTACATGTGTCCAATCTGAAAAACAAAGCCCAGCGTAACCACAAACTGAATCACAATCAGGCTTTTGCGGAGGTTTACTTTGCCAAAAGAAGCGGGCATCAGACTGCCTTTTAAAACCTGAACGGGCTGAAATTTAGAGAGAATCGAAGCGGGCAGAATCCCCGCTACAAAGCCGAGAATCAGTGTAAAGGCAATAAAAGTAATCCAGATAATTAATTGATTGTCAACCTCCCAAGTTACCCATTGAACATGAATGGTTTGTTTCATGAGATAGAGCATCAAAACACCAATCACCAAAGCAAAAAGTGCGATGATAACCGCCTCGCAGATGAATTGTAGAATGAGCTGAAAGCGAATCGCTCCCATGACTTTACGCACACCAACCTCTTTTGAGCGGCTTAATGACCTCGCCAAAGTGAGGTTTGTATAATTGAAACCCGCCAAAAGCAAAATCATCATCGGAATGCTGAAATTGAAATAAATATCTTGTAAATCTTCGACGTAAGGATTGAAACGGAGTTTTTCGACACTCGGTGAAACATCGGCTAATGTTTGTTTGCGGAATAAATTAGACTTTTTGGCTGACACTAAATCCAGATTTGTGGACTTGGCAATATCGGCAATGGCGGCATCGAGTGCTTGGGGTTGTGCATTGGGTAGAATTTTGACGAATGTATGGGTTTCGTATTTGCCCCAAGATTGAATCCCTTTTGCTTCGGGATTGAACTTATCATAAGTTGCCATCGAAACCATAACATCGCTTCTGAACTGCGTTTGCTTTTTGTATGGTTTCAAGACGCCTGTTACTTTAAAAGAGCCAAGATTTGGATGAACCAGAATCTGGCCAATCGGATTGGCATCATTAAAAAACCTTTGGGCGGCTTCGTGGCTCAAAACCAAGCTGTTTGGCTCGGTAGGAATACTCCCTTTGGCGATTTTGAATCCGAAAATTTCAAAAAAAGCAGGTTCTATGTAAATGCTATTGACTTTAAGCGATTTGAAGGGATTGCTTAATTCCCAGCCAAATGCTCTCACTACTTTTGTAGCCTTTTCGACACAAGTATAATTGTTTTTGAGGTTATCGGCTAACAAATACGGCGAAGATGCGTAGAGAGTTGTACCAGCTTCTTTGCTTTTTTCGTCGGTGATGATTCGGTAAATTCTATCCGAATTTGGATGAAAATTATCAAATTCAAACGAACCTTGCAGTTGCATCAGTGCCATCAAAGCAAACGGAATGGCTAAGCCCAATCCCATGATATTGATAAACGAAAAAAGCTTGTTTTTCCAGAGATTGCGGAGTGCTATTTTTAGGTAATTGCGTATCATAATTTTTTAGGGAAAATGAAGAACAAAAAACGGAACAAGGATTTTGCATTCTCCGTGTTCCGTTCATCCGTTTTTCGATTACTCGGTTTTTAGAGATTTTACGGGGTTTTCCAATGCCGCTTTGATGGCTTGGTAGCTGACAGTTAGTAGTGTAATTGACAAAGCCCCCAAAGCCGCCATGGCAAAAATCCACCAAGAGATTTCGGTTCGGTATTCGTATTTTTCGAGCCAACTACTCAAATAATAATACGCAATCGGAATCGCTACCACACATGAGATAAGTACTAAATAGACAAAATCTTTTGATAGTAATTGCCATAAATTGAAAACACTGGCTCCGAGTACTTTACGAACCCCAATCTCTTTGGTACGTTGTTCGGCAACAAATGAAGCCAACCCGAAAAGCCCCAAACATGAAATAAAAATGGCCAAAATCGCAAAGAAAGTAGCCAATTTTCCGATTCTTGACTCGGCGGCGAATTTATCGTTATAATCTTCATCTACAAACTTGTAATCAAATGGACTACCCGGATTATACTTTTTGAAAACCGCCCCAATTTTATCAATTGCCGAACTTACATTGGCCGAGTTCTTTATTTTTACATTGTAGAGGCTTGCCCAGCTATTATTCAAGAAATAAAATGCAGGTCTTGTAGGGGTAAAAGGCGACTCCATAATCATATTTTTGGCCACCCCAATGATTTGGAGTGAGCGGCCGTCATTGCCAGTCCACTTAATAAATTTTCCGATTGGGTTCTCAAACCCTAAAACTTTGGCCGCAGCTTCGTTGATAATTACTCCTGCCGTATCGGTTTTGAATTCTGATGAAAAATCTCTACCCTTGATTATCTCCATTCCGACGGTTTTTCCGTAGTTAAACGAGGTAACAATCGTGGTAAACAATGGTTTGGCGTTGGGGTCTTTTCCTTCCCATTCAAAGCCAACACTATTACTCCAAGATTGTGTAACAGGACTTGTAGATGTACTTACCTCCTCGACTACCCCGGTATTGAGCAAATCGTTTCTAACGGTTTGATATTTGGCATTATAGAGTTCGGGGGTATTCATCATGATATAAATCAATCCATTGCGGTCATAGCCTACGGGGCGGTCTTTGGCAAATTGTATTTGTCGATAAATAATAACCGTTCCGATGATAAGTGTAACTGAAACCGTAAACTGAATCACTACTAAAACTTTACGAGGAACAGCTGCAAACCGACCAACCCTAAAAGTGCCTTTGAGAACCCTTACTGGCTCGAACGAAGAAAGATAGAGTGCCGGGTAACTTCCAGCCAATAGACCTGTTATTAAGATGAACACCAAGCCGATTCCCCAAAAATAAACATTTGTGTAGGGCAAGACCATTTTTTTATTGGCCAGCTCATTAAACCAAGAGATAGAAAGTACAACCAAAAGTATCGAAACAATAAAAGCCAAGACGACTGTCAGAACAGACTCACTCAAAAACTGATTGACAAGCTGCCCACGAACCGACCCAACAGCCTTACGGATACCTACTTCTTTGGCTCTTTTTTCGCTTCGAGCGGTACTAAGATTCATAAAGTTTATACACGCCAAAAGCAAAACAAAAACCCCAATTATCCCAAAAAGCCACACAAAAGTGATACGACCACCCTCATATTTGCCATTTTTTACATCGCTATAAAGCTGCCATTTGCTCATTGGATGAATAAAAACTTCAGGATTCAGGCTCCGATTCTCTTTGGGCATATTCTGCAAAACCAAATCCTTAAATTTAGCCGAAGCCGACTCAAACTTGGCCCCTTCATTGAGCTGTACAAAACACTGCCATGAGTTGTTATCCCAGATACTTTCTGAATTGCGTACCCAATCTTGTTCGGATAAGTAATATTTCCATGGTAAAAAGAAAGATATATTCCTGAATTGAGTGTTGTACGGAAAATCCCTGAAAACACCAGTAACACTCATATTTGCTTTATTGTCTAACTTAATTACCTTACCAACGACATCGGTACTGCCAAATAATGACTTTGCCAACGATTCAGAAATCATGATAACGTTTATATCCTGTAAGCCATTTTGTGTGCCGTTGAGCATATCAAGCGAAAACATTTTGGGTAGATTAGGCTCGGTGTATAACCCCTGCTTGGTAAATTTATTGTCGTTTACGGCTACAATGTGTTCAAAATCCCAAGAAGCCAAAGCAACTTCTTTGAGGTCGGGGTAATTTTTAAGTGCTTTTGCAAGCGGTAGCGGTATGGCCGATTGTGGTCCTCGCTGACCATTGAATGTTTGATATAATTGAACCTGCCCAAGTTTTGAGTAGTTTTTAAATGATTTATTGAAGCTCAGTTCGTCCCAAATCCAAAGACCTATCAAGGTTGCTACTGCCATCCCTGCTGCCAAGCCCATGATATTGATAAACGAATAAACCTTGTTTTTTAGAAGATTTCTAAAGGCGATTTTTAAATAGTTTTGTAGCATGTCAAAAGAAATGAGGTATAAGTAATAGCTTTTTCATAAATATTTGCCAATTTAGTACTCAAATGATATGCCAATAGGTGTAATATCTTGATTATCAATTATTTGTATAATTCCTGTAAATGAAAAATGTCCGAAAACGGACATTTTAGTACGCCTTCGGACAATTAAAATCATTAGATAAAACGGTCTTTTATTGATAATTTCTTAGGCTACAAGCCAGCCTCGCTTTTGAATTGCTGAATCAAATACTGATATTCCTCCATGTTCTTTTGTTTTAGTTCGGTAGGCCAGCCCAACTCTTTTCCCATTAAATCAGCTACGGTCGGAATCGCTTCTAAAACGAAGCGTACAAGCCATTTCTTCACGGGTAGTATAAATCACCTCGGCTTTGATGAATGGATAGTTTTTCGATATTTTCTCGAATAAATCTGGCTGATTTTCGGCAATTTGCAATACTTTTCCTGCTCGGCTTCCGTATTTTAATGTCAAATGCTTTGCCGATTCTTCTGATAAATTGTATTTATTTTTGAGAGATTTCCATTGCTCAAAATCATAGTTTTCGGCACCAACCAAAAGGTGATTTTCGGTCGAGCAATCGACATTTTTACCCAGAATCTGGCAAGCCTCATCAATTGTATCTTTTGCCATGAGGCGGTAGGTTGTCCATTTTCCACCCAGAAGACTAATTAAGTTTGACTCTTCGTCATGCTCAACTTCGTGGTCACGAACCAATTTCTTTGTAGATTTCGACCCCGAAGACCCAATCAGTGGCCGCAAACCGCCAAAACCTGCTTTGATTTCGTGTTTTTGAGGTTTCTTTGCCAAAAATCTTTCGAGGGTTTCGAGTAAGAACTCGACCTCTTTTTCAATTAAAATTGGTTCTTTTTCTAAATCTCGGTATTCATCGTCCGTAGTCCCGACCATCACTTCGCCTTCAAACGGAATCACAAATAC
>JALOLV010000285.1 GCA_025455785.1 Spirosomataceae bacterium
AAATCAGATTATTCAGCGAGTAAACGTGTTGAAAGAGAATTTGAGCGTGAATAAACTCCAAAAAATAGCCTTGCCGATGGCCGATAGTTTGGTTTTTGTTCAGCTCGAAGACATTTATTTTTTTGAAGCCGATGGTTCATACACCAACGTCATTACGAAAAATGGTAAAACATTGGTAAGCAAAAAAATCAAAGAATTCGACGAGTTGTTATCAAACGATAGCCGTTTTTATCGTATTCATCGTTCATACTTGATAAATACCCACCAGATTGTGAAATATAATAAAAAAGACGGTGCTATGATAGAACAATGGTTTTTCGGCACCCATCGCCCGTGAAAAAGTCAAAGAATTTGATGAATTTATTGCAGGGGTTAGGGTTTGATTCTTACGAAATTTAATATTATCAATCACAGCACCAACCACCATTTCATACGTATTCAGATAAATGAAAACAAAATTTTTATTTCTACTACTCATTCTCTTTCAAACCCTAATAATTTCTGCACAAGACACAAAAGACAGTTTGCTTACTGTACTTAAAAAAAATCCACAAAGAGACATCAAGAGGTGCTATATTTTACGAGAATTGCGAAAAAATGCAGTAAGAAATTTTTATGAGGGCGATGGCGAAGAATTTGACAAAGAGGCCTACGAAATTGCCTTAGAAAAAATACCTACTGTAAAAAATAACCCGCAGTTATTGAATGAATACAAATCTTTTCTATCAGATTATTATTATACTAAAGGCATCAGTTTTAATGAAGCTGGCGACTTGCAAAATGCCGAAACTTTTATAAAAAAAAGCATTCAGATTGAGCAAGAAATAAAACGGTACACCGATTTGGGATGCTCGTACAAAGCATTGGCTCAGGTTTATATCGACAAGGGGGATGTCCCGAAAGCCGAAGATTTTTACTACAAAAGCCTTAATGTGTTGAAGTTACGAAGGGGCGATTATATCGAAGAAAACAATTATTTGATTGATGTTTATGACAAATTGGCAAATATCAACTATAACCGAGGCGATTTTCAGAAGGCGATTCAGTGGATGTATGAGAAATTGAAAATCACTACCGACCCCAAAAGTAATTTCGACTATAATAGAAAAATCAATACCCACAATACTGCCGCTACATATAACAAAATCGGTTTTTTTTATGGCAAAGAAGGCGAAGATAAAAAAGCAATGGATTGTTTTAATCAAGCATTAAAAATCGAAAAAACGATTGATAATCAGGATGGTTTTGCTTCGATTTATAGAAACATGGGTACATATTACCTCGACAGAAACGATTTTAATAAAGCAATCTACTATTTTGATTTAGCTTCAAAATTGACTTCAAGTAAAAACCTTAAATTTGAGAATATTGCTTCAAAAGGTAAACTATATTTGAAAAAAAACGAGTTGGATAGTGCAATGGTTTCTCTGAATGAAGTTTTAGAATATGCTATCGAAACCAATTCGATTCGACTACTCTCGAAGGTTTATTATGATTTAGCCGAAGTGAATTTTAAAAAAAATAACTTAAAAGCGGCTAAAATCTATGCACAAAAAGGCTACGATTTGTCGAGTAAAAAATCTAATATTTTAGAAACCCAACAAGCCGCCGAACTCCTGTATTTGATTCATAGCAAGACCAATAACACAAGCGAAGCCCTCAAAATGCTCGAAATTACCTATGCGTTGAAGGATAGTATCAATCGAGGAGAAAATAAAAATGCTTTTCTGAAAGGCGAATTCAAGTACGAATCCGAACTAAAAGAAGCTAAGATTAATGCCCTCGCCCAACAAAAGCAAATCACTGAACTCGAATCTAACCGTAAAACCACACTTATTTACAGCATTTTGGGCGGAATCTTGGCTTTGGCGGCTATTGCTTATTTTTCGTTTACGAGATTTAGAGCAAAGAAAGAAAACGAAATACTCCAGACCCAACTCGAAGAAGCCGAACGCCGCATCGAAATCGAACAGAAAGCCACCGAAAGCGAACTAAAAGCCCTTAAAAGCCAGATGAATCCGCATTTTATGTTCAATGCCCTCAATAGTATTCAGGAGCAATTTATGTACGGCGATAAGCTGAAAGCCAACGAACAAATGGGCAATTTTACGTATCTGACTCGACAAATTTTGAGTGTTTCGGGCAAGAAAAAAATCAATCTCTCGACCGAAATAGAGATTCTGAGTAAATACCTCGAACTCGAAAAAATGCGTTTTACCGAAGGCTTCAATTTTAAAATCAATCTCAGCGATAAAATAGACGAAGATTACCACCAGATTCCGCCGATGTTGATTCAGCCATTTGTCGAAAATTCAATAAAACATGGGCTTTTGCATAAAACAGGCGATAAAAAGTTAAGTATTTTGTTCGATTTAGACGAATCCGAAGAAAACCTCATCTGTGTTGTGGAAGACAATGGAATTGGTCGAGAGAAATCTGCCGAAATTAAAAGCAAGCGAGTGCAACAGCATGAATCTTTCTCGACCTCAGCCACCGAAGAACGCCTCCGATTATTGAGCAATGACCTCAAAACCAAAGACTTAGTTGTCTATGAAGACCTAAAAGGTGAGGCAGGAGATGCTCTCGGCACAAAGGTTTCAATAAAGATTCCGCTGGGATGAGCCGTTGCCTATGCCCTCACAGACGGATTCCGCCACAATTATCTCACATCATTCCTAAGACTTTATATTCTCAAAGCATGGTTAAAATTTATATCACACTGATACTCGTGTTTTTTGCAGGACTAAGGTCATCTGCTCAAAATTTCTTTAACAACAACATCTACGATACGCTTTCGATTGATAGGTTGGGAGCAAAAATTGAAATAGAGAATAATGCAGATTCTGCCGAAAAGTGGAATCTCTATATCGTAAAAACCGCCAAACAAAGGATGAAGATAGGGCAATTGCCAAACTCCGTAAAGATGTATTACCAAAATGCTTATCTGAGCGGATTGCTCAATCAGGGTTATTTTGATATGTTACGAGGCAACTACAAAAAGGAGATAGAAACATACTACGAAGTCATAAAAAATGCCGATACTAAAAAAAATGCAAAAGTGATAGCATACACTTATTTCTCTCTCAGTACTGCATTCGGAAGAGAGAAAGAATATGATAAAAGCCTACAAATTTTAAATAAGGGGCTTGATATTGCCTTACAAATACAAGATAAGAATCTCATTGGGCTTATTTATGGTAATATTGCCTTTATTTACAGAAAGCTGGGAAACCTAACAAAATCACTCGATTATAACCTAAAAAACTTGGCTATCATGCGAGAAGTCAATAATCCTAATTATATAGCAAGTAGTCTTTATAAGATTGGTCAAATTTATAAAGAAAAGAAAGAATATAAAAAAGCCATCGAATACTTTGAGCAAGCAATTGTAGCGTCGAAAAAACTGATGGATACAGAAAATCTTGCTTTGATTCACGGTAATCTCCATGAAATATATAAAATTGAGAGAAATGAAGTAGCCGCACAAAAAAATCTCCTATTATCCTACGAATATGCCCAAAAAGGCAAACATTTAGATATCATTCAAGAAATTGGGCCAAAGGTTTATAAAATTTTTCAGAAAGCAGGCAATTATCAAAAAGCATTGGAGGCCATCGAATTGACATTAAGTGCCAAAGATTCGCTAAATAAAGAAGAAAATAAAAATGCTATATTGAAGGCAGAATTCAAATACGAAAACGAATTAAAAGAAGCTAAAATCAAGGATTTATCTCAACAAAAACAAATCACCGAACTCGAATCTAACCGTAAAACCACACTTATTTACAGTATTTTGGGTGGAATTTTGGCTTTGGCGGTAATCGCTTATTTTTCGTTTACGAGATTTAGAGCAAAGAAAGAAAACGAAATACTCCAAACCCAACTCGAAGAAGCCGAACGCCGCATCGAAATCGAACAGAAAGCCACCGAAAGCGAACTAAAAGCCCTCAAAAGCCAGATGAATCCGCACTTTATGTTCAATGCCCTCAATGGTATTCAAGAGCAATTTATGTACGGCGATAAAGTGAAAGCAAACGAGCAAATGGGCAATTTTACGTATCTGACTCGCCAAATTCTGAGTGTTTCGGGCAAGAAAAAAATCAACCTTTCGACAGAAGTAGAAATCTTAACGAAATACCTTGAACTCGAAAAAATGCGTTTTACCGAAGGCTTTAATTATGAAATAAATCTTGGCGAAAGCATTGATGAAGATTACCACCAAATTCCGCCGATGTTGATTCAGCCATTTGTCGAGAACTCAATCAAACACGGATTACTTCATAAAACAGGCGATAAAAAGCTAAGTATTTTGTTCGATTTGGACGAATCCGAAGATAACCTAATCTGTATCGTGGAAGACAATGGAATTGGTCGAGAGAAATCTGCCGAACTGAAATCAAAACGAGTACAGCAGCACGAATCATTCTCGACATCGGCCACCGAAGAACGCCTCCGATTATTGAGCAACAACCTCAATAATCAAGATTTGATGGTTTATGAAGACCTAAAAGACCAGCAAAATCAAGCACTTGGCACAAGGGTAACGATTAAAATTCCGCTTTAAAGGTTCATTGCAAAGAATTCGATAAAACAAACAAACCGAAGAACGCCGTAACAAAAATGACAATTTTACCCCATTTTTTCCATTCTTTTCGGCGTTCGGTTTTATCCATTTGTTTGTAAGGTTTAAAACGCTTCGTCAAGGCTC
>JALOLV010000286.1 GCA_025455785.1 Spirosomataceae bacterium
GCAAATTTTGCGGATTTTGACCACGATGGAGACCTCGATTTGTTTGTTGCCAACGGCGACCTCAATCCAAACTGTATGCCAATGGGCGACTTTTATTTTGAGAATAAAGGAGGACGTTTTGAAGAATGGGGAAGGCTCAAAGGCGTAAACGATTACGGAATCGGGCGTGGTTCGGTGGTTTTTGACATCGAAAACGATGGGGACTTAGACCTGTTGGTGGTGAATCAAAAGCCCGTTTTGGATGGGTATCCGGTACCTTCTACAACCCGTTTATTTAGAAATGACCATGCAAAGGGGAACTGGATAAAGATTGTGCTGAATGGTATCAATGCCGAATCGCACGGCTTAGGCTCAAAAGTTGAGATTGTTGTTGATGGCAAACGTCAGATTAGAGAGATTGATGGCGGAGGCTCAAGTCATTTATCGCAAAATGCGACCTACGCCCACTTCGGGGTTGGAGATGCTAAAGAGATTGATGAAATAATTGTGCATTGGACAGGCGGCAAAAAACAAATCCTGAAAAATCAGAAAGTAAACCAAGTACTGAAAATTACCGAAGAAGAAAGTCTGAACACTGGTTCATTCTTTTTGGGAGGCTTGGTTATTTCTATCATCGGAGTTGCCGTATTTTTCTATCTCCGAAAAAAGAATAAGAAATAGGGCCTTTTATTTAACTTTTCTAAGGTTACATATAACCAAAGAAGGAAAGTTTGGCTTTTTTGAAAAAAAATAAAAAAAGTTTTAGAAAGGATTTGGAGCGTATTACTTAAAAGCCTAATTTTGCACCACAATTTCAGAAACAGCAAACGAAGTGACACAAATTTTACTCGTTTGTTTAGCTGAAAAGCGAACAATGGGACCAGCCGGCCCGTTCGTCTAGCGGTTAGGACACGACCCTTTCACGGTTGAAACAGGGGTTCGATTCCCCTACGGGTCACTAAGTTTGAAAGACTGAAATTGTATAAGCCCGAATTTATTTCGGGCTTTTTTATTTTACTTCTGCATCATGCAAATCAGCCTACAAAATATCGGAAAGAAGTTTCGGAAAGAATGGATTTTCAGAAATGTAAACCTCGAATTTTTTTCGGGCAATAGCTACACTTTTGTAGGGCCAAATGGTAGTGGCAAATCGACTCTATTGCAAGTTTTGGCTGGTGTAACACCAAAGACTGAGGGGCAAATCATTTATCAAAGTAATGGTAGTGCGATTGAGATTGATGATATTTACCGAGAGATTGTGATGGCTGCACCGTATCTCGAATTGGTCGAAGAATTCACCCTACTCGAAAGCATTGAGTTTCATCAAAAATTCAAGCAGTTCAAAGATGAACTTACTCCAAAGCAATTAATCGAAAAACTAAATCTAAAAGCCCACGCCGATAAACCCGTTCGTAATTTTTCGTCGGGAATGAAACAACGCCTCAAATTAGGTTTGGCTTTTTGGTCGGTCTCGGACATTATTTTGTTAGATGAGCCAACCTCAAACCTCGATGCTCAAGCAACCGAATGGTACCTTTCGCAGATTGAGCAACACACCCAAGACCGCCTGCTAATAATCTGTTCCAATCAGCCCCACGAGTACTCTTTTTGTAAAAATATTATTGACATTCGAGATTATAAGTCGTAAATTTTGGTTTGATAGATTAATAGTCATTCAAAATGAAAACTCATCCAGCACTCATTGCTTTTTTTGCTATATTTATTTCATTAATAAGCCTCGGCATCGCGATTTACTCATTTGCCACATTACCTGAAATAATCCCCATTCATTTCGGAGCAAATGGTAAAGCCAATGGTTGGGGTTCTAAAGCAACGATTTTTCTGCTTCCTGTCATCGGATTGCTATTAAACGGATTTCTCTATAGTATTCGCAATGAACCTTTTAGTTATCTCAATTTACCACTAAAAATCAGTCAGAAAAACCTCGAAGAGCGAATCAAACTCGGAACACGATTAATTGATAAAATCAACCTAACCATCAGTATTTTGTTTTGGGCGATAGAGTCTCAAATCATCAAGGCAGCAACCAACGAAAATACTAATGTACTTTGGTTTATCTCACCCATAATTTTACTACTTTTTGGGTTTATTATTTACTACACTCGCCGTATCAATAAACTGGCATAATGCCGCAAAAGCATGATTTAATTCTAAAAAAGCATTGCAAGTTGTATTAAGATTGCCGTATTTTTGCAGATGGAACAGCGGTCTTCGATTTACAATCTCCAATTTTGGCTACTTTGTACGAGTAATTTTCTTTTTTCGGCAAGTTTTCAAATGATTATCCCCGAATTGCCCGATTATCTGGCAGCAATGGGTGGTAAAGAATACATTGGCTATATAATAGCACTTTTTACGCTCACAGCAGGGCTATCGAGACCTTTTTCGGGCAAATTAACCGATTCAATCGGTCGAATGCCCCTTATGATTTTCGGTTCGTTGGTCTGTTTTGTGTGCGGTGGCATTTACCCTTTTATTAGTTCGGTTTTCTTTTTCTTGGTTTTGCGTTTTGTTCACGGTTTCTCTACTGGTACAAAACCCACTGCTACGGCGGCTTATGTGGCAGATATTATTCCCGAAGACCGCCGAGGCGAAGCCCAAGGAATGCTCGGCATTTTTACGGCGACGGGTATGTCAATCGGACCGAGTATTGGGAGCTACATCGCCGAGGATTTTGGCATGAATACCCTCTTTATTACTTCATCGGTTTTTGCGTTGCTCTCTATCGTGATTTTACTCAATATGAAAGAAACGCTCCCCAAAGAGCAAAAACAGAAATTTAGCCTTAAATTATTCCGAATCGGCTGGGTTGATGTCTTTGAGCCACGTGTAATGAATGTTTTTTGGCTGATGTTGCTGGTTTCGTTTTCGTCGGGAGTTTTGCTTACACTTGTACCCGACCAAACCAAAATGCTCGGTATCTCAAATAAAGGACTTTTCTTTACGATTTATACGATTGCATCGTTGTTGGTTAGGGTATTTTTCTCAAAATCATCCGATAAATACGGAAGAATTCCGATTTTGAAGATTTCGGCGGCGTTGATGATTGCTTCGATGGTTACGATTGCTATGGCTACCGAATTTTGGCAGTTTATATTGGCTTCGGTACTGTTTGGATTTTCGTGGGGATTTAACACACCGACCTTAACGGCGTGGACGATTGACCTTTCGGACGAACGTTATCGAGGGCGTGCCATGGCTACGATGTATATCGCACTTGAAGCAGGGATTGGCTTGGGGGCTTATTTTTCGGGGGCTATTTACCAAGGAAACACCGAACGGATTTCGATTAGCTATTGGTTATCGGCGTTTTTGTCATTGATAGCACTCGTAATCCTATTTTGGGTTGGTAAGCAAAAAACATTAGAAAAAGAAAAACTTGTTGTATGAAGGATTTTTCTGCGAATAAGGGCTTTTCAACCCCTTATTCGCATAGTGTAATTACTTGTAGGGTTTCTCTAAGTCAGAAAAAGGCTTTTTTTCTATGCTAAATATTCTTGGTAAAATACTTTATAAAAGTACCATCCCGAAAACCTAATATTTATAATTTCATCGTCAGTGCAATTCGTTTTCTCGGAATATCCACCTCTACAACTTTAACTTTGACTTTCTGAAAAACCTTCACGACTTCGTTGGGGTCTTTTACAAATTTATTGGCCAATTGCGAAACATGCACCAAACCGTCTTGATGCACACCCACATCTACAAAACAACCAAATGCGGTGATATTTGTAACGATACCGGGCAAAATCATTCCTACTTTTAAATCGTCAATTTTATGAACCGTCGAGTCAAACTCAAATTCTTCGAGTTGTTCTCGTGGGTCTCGGCCGGGCTTGCCCAATTCGGAAAAAATATCGTTTAAAGTTGGCAAACCTATGGTTTCGGTAACGTAATTTTTGAGGTTTATTTTTTGGCGAAGCGATTCATTGCCAATCAAATCTTTAACCTTCACGCCTAAATCTTTGGCCATTTTCTCGACAACGTGGTAACTTTCGGGGTGAACTGCCGAATTATCCAACGGATTTTCTGCTCCACGGATACGCAAAAAACCAGCCGCTTGCTCGAATGCCTTTGCACCAAGTCTTGGCACTTTTTTGAGGTCGTTTCGAGATTTGAATGCACCATTTGCCGCTCGATATTCTACTATATTTTGTGCCAACGACGGTCCGAGTCCAGAAACATAACTTAGCAAATGCTTTGAGGCCGTATTTAACTCAACCCCAACTAAGTTTACACAAGATTCTACAACAGCATCGAGGCTTTCTTTGAGGAGTTTCTGCTCAACATCGTGTTGGTATTGCCCCACACCGATTGATTTTGGGTCAATTTTTACTAATTCAGCAAGAGGGTCCATCAAGCGGCGACCAATCGAAACAGCACCCCGTACAGTAACATCTTTATTTGGGAATTCATCACGAGCAATGGTCGAAGCTGAATAAATCGAAGCTCCCTGCTCGCTGACCATAAATACTTGGATTTTGTCTAATTTGAGCGATTTTACA
>JALOLV010000287.1 GCA_025455785.1 Spirosomataceae bacterium
ATAACAGCCGAGCCGAATACCTTTTGTGGTATTATCCGTTTGAGAAAGGTTCAATTTTGAACGATTGGCAGAATAACAATAGGCATCCGATAGTGCCAGCAAAAATCAAGGATTTAGTCGGTTTTGACACTGATAGCTATTCTAAATTTAAGGGTGCTTTGGTTTTAAGAATGTTGCAAAACGAAATGGGCGATGGTTTGTGGTGGGCGGCAATTCGGCTTTTTGTACAACAAAATGCTCATAAACAGGCTACTACAAAGGATTTTCAGGCAGCAATAGAAAAAGTAGGTGGTAAATCCTACCAGTGGTTTTTTGACCAATGGGTTTATAAAATGGGTTTCCCCGAATTTGAAATTGCAAAAAAATACAATACTGCCGAAAAGCAACTTTCGGTTTCGGTAAAACAAATTCAGGTCAGAGAAAGTAAGTCAGAATATCCACAAGTCGATTTTTTTGAAGGAAATTTGAAAATAGAAATTGACGGAAAAATAGAAACTGTCTATCTCAAACCCCAACAAGAAAATATCTTTACTTTTCGGCTTGATTCTGCTCCAAAGTTTGTCAATCTCAATTACGAACAAGCCTTTTTGTGCGAAACAAAAGATATAAAATCAAAAGAAGAATATGTAGCACAATTACAGCATAGTCAGGATATTTTAGCCAAGCAAGAGGCTGTAAATCAGTTGATTAACATCTCAAACGATAGCACTACAACTGCTGAGTTTAAGCACATTGTTCGAGAAGTATTGATAAATGAAATTCAATTAAAGCATTATTGGCGATACCGAATGTTTGTTTTGGGAGCATTATCCAAAATGATTCCTTTGCCTTATGATGAGCCAATGATTGTGCTTTTGAAAGAAGTTATCAAGAAAGAAAAAACGTGGTTAAAAAGTACGGCAATTGGTGTTTTGGGCAGAACCGCCGATGCAAAATTTACGGATATTTATATACAATCTCTCAAAGATGAAAGCGACCGTGTAATCAACTCGGCGGCTATTGCTTTGGGCAAAACCAAAAGTCCAAAAGCCTTTGAAATATTAATGAATTTAGAAAATCAAAAATCGTGGAAAAACCAAAATCGCATTTCGGCACTCAATGGTTTGCAACAATTAGGTGATGCCAAAGCCACCGATTATGTGTTGAATTGTATCAAAGATAATCGCTCGCCTCGTTGGTATTTGGCAACGCCCGTTTGGGATTATCCGTTTGCGGCGGTGAATGCTTTGATGGCTTTGGGCAAGGCTGAATTGGCTTACCCTATTTTGCTCGAACGCTTTAAAAATTCATTAAAAGATGATGACATCAATGATATTTTTCAGAATGTGCAGTTGATTGATTTACTGAAAGATAAACGTGCGACTGAAATGTATAGCTTATTGAAGGAAAAGTTTAAAGACGATGGCAATATGTTAAAAATACTTAAAAGTTATGAAGAGGCGTATTTGGACTCACACTAATCGTGTAAATTCAATAAAAAAACCAAACAGAATGAAAAACCTAATTGCTATCATACTCTGCGTATCATGCCTTACGTCGCTTGCACAAAAAAGAGAAAAGATAATGGTTCAAAAAACAGACCCATACGATTTATATTATGTCAATGACAAAGATTCTACTAATTTATTTTACATCAAGTATAGCCCTAAAAGTAAACCCAAAGGAGTTATTGTAGTGTTGCCCGGTGGTGGTGAAACCGTCGAAATGGTAGAAAAACAAATCATTTTGCATAAAATAGCGATTCTTAAAAATTATCTCGTCATCATTCCTTCCATTAATTGGGGAACAAACAAGCATTATCCCGAAACCCTATTTTTAGATACTATTTTTAGTCAAATTATCCAACAATATAAAGTTTCTAAAAATGATTTTGTCTTGGGTGGTTATTCAAATGGTGCGATGGTATCACTGAAATACGCTATCAAAGCCAATCAGTATAAAGATAGCACCCTTATTGTTCCGAAAGCAGTGTTTGGTGTGGACCCACCCGTTGATTTTGCTCACCTTTGGCATCATTGCAAAAACGATGTGGAAAGAAACTTCTCCGAACCAGCCATCAATGAAGGAAAATGGATAATGGAAAGTTATAGGCAAGATTTTGGAGGTTCGCCAGAGCAATTTCCGCAAGAATATATAAAACACTCGATTTATTCGCATAGCGAAAAAGATGGTGGCAATGCCAAATGGCTGATGAAAACACCGCTACTTTTATATACAGAACCGGGTATAGAATGGGAAATGAAAAACAGAAGACGTGATGTTTATGACTTAAACTGCACGGATTTATCGGCAATGATAAATCTATTGAACCTCAAAGGGCATCCTGATGCTCACTTGGTAGTTACGCATAACAAAGGGGTTAGGTTAGACGGGAAAAAACACCCACATTCTTGGAGTATTATGAATAATACAGAGGTTTTGAACTGGATAGAAAAGATTTTTGAAAATAAAAATTAGCACGCATTACCAATTATATAACCAGCCTACTATGATGATATTCTCGAAATTAAGCATTGCTTTTGTTTTATTTATTTGTGTAAACTTCGTATTTGCTCAAAATCCACAAGTTATTGAGCAGAAGATTGATAGCATTTTTGCAAGCTATAACAGCCATACTCCTGGTGCTGCGGTTGCGGTGGTAAAAGATGGGAAAATAGTATTTATGAAAGGCTATGGAATGGCTAACCTCAGTTATGATATTCCTATTACGCCACAAACGGTTTTTAATATTGCATCTGTTTCAAAACAGTTTACAGCATTTGCTATTTATCTTTTGGAAAACGAAGGCAAGCTCTCATTTGAAGATGATGTCAGAAAATACATTCCCGAATTACCTGATTATGACACAACCATAAAAATCAAACATCTGCTTGGGCATACAAGTGGGCTTGCAGACCACGGAGCTTTGGCTTCCATTGCAGGCACTTACATCAATGCCGATTTTAACAATACAGAATTAAACTTGAAAATTTTATCCAAACACAACACATTGAATTTCGTGCCTGGAAGTATGTTTGGGTATTGCAACTCAAACTACACACTATTAGCCGAAATTATTCATCGAGTAACCGGTAAAACTTTTTCAGAATTTACGAAAGAAAAAATATTCATTCCTTTGGGAATGACCAATACACAGTTTTCGGATAATTTTCAGAAAGTCGTGAAAAATTTAGCTGAGTCGTATGAATTAGAGAATAACTCATATTTTATCAAGCCATTAGTAGAATCAAACCCGGGTCCGTCTAATTTACTTACCACTGTTGAAGACCTTTGTAAATGGGTTCTTAATTTTGAAAAGCCAATCGTTGGAAATTCGCAACTCATAAAAGCATTTAACGAGCCGTCTTACTTGGATAATGGCAATAAAGTTATTCTTCGAGTTACAGAAAATGACACGATTTTTCATGCAAAGGGTCAAAACGTAAGTAAATTAAAAGGAAATTATCTGGGTCATGGCGGGCATACAGCAGGCTTCCGAACTTTCTTAGGTCGTTACCCCGACCATCGTTTATCAATTATCCAACTGAGCAACGACGAACACAATGAGAACTTGGGCGGACGTTGGGATATTGCCGATTTCTACATCAAAACCCCTCCAGTACAAAATATACAGCCAACTGTAACCATCCCTAATAATATTCAAGCAAAAGCACCAACTCCAAATTACACCGTTGGCTTAGAGGAATTTACTGGAAAGTACTTCAATGAAGCATTGGAAACAAATTACCATTTTGAAGTAAAAGACAATAAACTTCTTATGAAAAATAGTAGGTTATCTGACATTACTCTAAAACGAGTTGGAGATACTAAATTTACAGGCTACGGCTCATATACTTTTCCATTTGAAATTGATTTTTTGAATAATAAAAAAGGCGAAATTACTGGTTTTAAAATATCGAATTGGGGAGTAAAAAATGTGGTATTTGAAAGAAAATAAATTTTATGAAAAATGCTATTTTAATGGGCTTAATAATATTTTTAGGTCATTCACTATTAGCTCAAAGTATCCCATTTCGCCTGACGAACCATAATAACATCGTCATAAAAGCGATTTTGAATAAACAAGATACCGTAAACCTGATGCTACACACAGGAGCAACCGACATCATGCTCATTGAAGATGTTTTACCCAAACTCAAAAGCATCAATTTCAGTGGTAAAGTTGATAGCGTGGGCAGTTGGGGCGGTGGTAATAATACGTCTGATTTCAGTGTAAAGAATTCAATAAAGATTGGAGATTTTGATTTCCAAAATATTACTGTCTGGAAAGACAAATATTCCGGGCCCGAAACCGACGGAAAATTTGGAATTAGCCTTTTTGAAAAGAAAATTTTGGCTTTTGATTTTGATAAAAACCTATTAAATATTACCGAGAAATTACCAAAAAAACTTAAAAAGTATCAGAAATTTGAAATAAAAAACGAAAGAGGATTAGTCTTTCTAAAAGCCGTTTGTCGGGTAGCAAACAATGACTTCGAAAAAGAATTTATGATTCATTCGGGT
>JALOLV010000288.1 GCA_025455785.1 Spirosomataceae bacterium
TGGAATACGAAAGATTAGAGAATCGCATCTTTTCGCTCCTCAAAGACTCTCCCCAAAAACGGTATCTTAATCTACTGAAACAAAACCCAACCTACGTCCAGCAAATACCGTTACATTATTTGGCTTCTTATTTAGGAATTTCGCAAAGGCATCTAACTCGCTTACGCCGCGAGATTTTGCTTAAAAAATAGGCCAAATCCTGATTTGGGGTTGCGAACCAGTAGAAAGATTCGTATGTTCAGAACATTTTAATGATGTACTTTTACATAAAGGTATTTTGCAACCATGATAACAACTTCAAAACCCAACATAAAAGACATATCTGTACAAATAAAATCTGTGTTTGATAATTATTTTCAGGCTCCTATTGAGGCATGGGAGGGTTTCGTCAAATTGGGTGAAGTGGTTAATTTTAAAAAAGAAGAAGTGATTAAGCAGAGTTTTTCGACAGAAAAGTATCTGTATTTTATACTAAAAGGTTCGGGCGGTATTTTTCTTTGGAATAAAAATAATTCGATTTGTTTAGACATTTGTTATGAAAATGAGTTTTTGGGCGATTATATGTCGTTCTTGACACAAGAAGATTCTCCAATCGAAGTCATTACTTTTGAACCAACCGTATTATTCAGGATTTCATCTGCCAATTTTAACCAAATGAGCAAAGAAAACCCATTAGGAGTAAATATTTGTCGGCATGCCGCAGAAGGGTTATTTATTCATAAACAAAAACAACAAATTGACATTCTGAGCAAAACCCCAGAAGAACGATACCACGATTTACAAACCAAATACCCCAACGTATTACAACGAACTCCCCAAAAGTATATTTCGTCATATTTGGGTATTACGCCACAGAGCCTAAGTAGAATTAGAAGACGTTTGACCAAAGAGAAGTTACCCAAGGGTAATTGCTAATAATTTTTTTGAGCAGAATTTTGCAGAAAAAAAATTATGAAAACTTTTATAACATTATTACTGATAGGTTTATCGGCTATTGCACTTGTTACTTCAAACGCATTTCTTTCTAAGCTCAATATCCGGCTACATTCTGATACTTTTATCAACGGGATTCTCCAATACCAGATTTTTGCACTACTATTAGCCATATTGGTTTGCTTAGTAACTTTAAAGGCAAACCCTAACAGCAAAGAATTATTGAGTTTTGGCAATCTGAATGAGATAGCCTCTAAAGAAATCTGGATGGGAATCAATGGTAAAACATCATGGCTAAGAAATGGTGTCTCTTTATTGCTTTTTATCAGTTTTGGTACAGGGATATTCATGTACGGAGGGCTTGAGCAAACCCAAAGTTTAGACAATTTTAAGTGGGGTTTTATTCCTTTCATAATATTATTTTCGGCCAGCAATGCATTTTCCGAAGAGCTAATATTTAGAATAGGTATCAATGGTAATCTTCACGGTTACTTAGAACCAAAATATATTTTCCTGATTTCGGCGGTTATGTTCGGATTACCTCATTGGGGCGGCAACCCGAGTGGACCAGTGGGTGTAATAATGGCCGGAGTATTGGGGTATATTCTTTCAAAAGCCACACACGAAACAAAAGGTATAGGCTTAGCTTTGATAATTCATTTTGTACAAGATATAATCATTTTTACGGCTGTTTTTATGATGAATAATAAATAATTTGTTGAATCAATATCACTAACAGATATTGATTCAAGTTTCTTAAAAACTCAATACACGGTTAGTAACAATGATTGTTTAAATAGTTCATACTAAGACTATCTACATTATATTTTTTAAATATTCACAATACAAGCTATGGAGCAAATCCATCACTAAACAATTACTTATCAGTGGTTTACGTGTTATAGTGCGTAAAATAACTTCCCTTAAAAACCGTGACACGGCTAAACTATAATAGCCTGATTTTCACTGTTAATAGTTCGAGCCGTGCCACGGATTCTATCCCTTATTTTTAACAATGTTATTTCACAATCTATAAAATAAACCAGTCTCAAAAATATGGGTGGTTTTGCTGAGAAGCCTCGCTCATCTATATTGCAAAATCTTATTCTAAAACAGGCCAAATGTCCTCTTTTTGTTGGTACGTACGAAGGTAATTTTGTCAAAAAATTATTGTAGAATATGCCAAAGAAAATCCTCATCATAGACGGCCACCCCAACAAAGCCAGTCTATGCCATGCCTTAGCCGAAGCCTATCAAAAAGGGGCTTCGGAAACCGGTGCCGAAGTACAAACCTTTCGCATTGCTGATTTAAACTTCAATCCAAACCTCGAAGCAGGTTATCAGAAAATCCAAACCCACGAACCTGATTTGCTGTTGGCTCTCGAAAAAATCCGTTGGGCCGAACACCTCGTTTGGGTACATCCTGTTTGGTGGGGTGGTTTTCCGGCCATTATGAAAGGCTTCATAGATAGGCTTTTTGTACCTACGGTGGCGTTCAAGTACCGCCCCAATTCGGTTTGGTGGGACAAACTCTTTGCGGGGCGTTCGGCACGTATCATCACTACGCTCGACCAGCCGAGTTGGTACTATTGGTTGTTTTACGGTCGTCCGAGTGTCAATCAGCTCAAAAACAGCATCTTAAAATTCTGCGGCATCTCGCCAGTGCGTGTGAGCTATGTGGGCATCGTACGCAACTCTACCGAAACCCAACGCCAAAGGTGGATTCAGAAAATATATCAATTAGGTAAAAATCAAGGATAAAATAGACATGAAAAATAACATTTTGGTCATTGGTGGCACTGGCTTGGTCGGTAGCCGCATTGTGCAGAATCTTCGTCAAGAAATACCCCAACTCAATATTTGGATTGGTAGTCGAAAAGCCCAACCACAAGACCCCAAATATTTAAAAATAGACGTTCAAAACCCTGATTCGCTTTCGCAAATCAAAAACCGAGGCATTGATTTGATACTACTTTGTGCCGCCGACCCCGCTGATAACGTGCTACGATATTGCGTCAAAGAAGGCATTGATTATCTGGATATTACCAAACCCACTCCCGAACTCCAACGGGCTTATCGCTGGGCAAAGACACAAAAAGTTGCCAGTCAAATTGTGTTTAGTTCGGGCTGGATGGGCGGTATCGTAGGGAGCATGGCCTATCATTTAACTCCGAGTTTCGACAGTTTGAAACTATTCATCAGTTATTCGCTCAATGACCTCGCAGGCGAATCAACTACCCATTTCATAGCCGAAAACGTAACGAAGCCTTTTCACAAATACCAGCAAGGGCAGGCGGTAGCTACAAAACATTTTCTGAGTCCCGAAGCTCATAATTTTGGGTTTGGAATTGGCACCAAAAACACCTACGATTTTGATATTCCCGAAAACTTCATTTTTCATGAAGGTGAAAAAATACCCAATGTTACTACCAAAATGACCTATAACTCCGACCTGGTATCGAAAGCTCTGTATTTGGCTCAAAAGATTCACTTATTCGATTGGCTTTCGCATAGTGTGCGGCGGGCGGTATTCAACGCCAGCGGTAAAGGAGACCGAGTAATTTTTGAGGTAGTTGTAGAGGATAAACAGGGTTTAAAACGAAAAATTAGTCTCAAAGACAGCGAAGGACAGGCTCATTTGACAGCTTTTTCGGCAGTGATGCACCTCAAAAAAATGTTGAGTAGCACCCAAAACGGGGTATTTTTCAGTCATCAGATTCATGAGCCTTCGAGCGTGATTCAAGCTCTTTTGGCACAACCACAAATCAGCATAAAAATAAATTAGTGGCCAGAATCAGAAATTACCAACGAGATTTCTCATTTTTGTTTTTTACGAAAATTATGAAAAAAAGCATCTGTCATCTCTTCATTCTGCTAACAGCCATGTCGTCGGTTTTAGGACAAGAAAAATCAGCCATTTCAAAAGAAAAAGAGGGCTATCGTTTGGTTTTTGAAGATGATTTCAACAATCCAAAACTAAACCTCAAAAACTGGATTCCGTATTATTTACCTCAGTGGAGTAGCCGCGAAAAATCGAAACCAAATTATGAGATAAAAAACGGCAATCTCATCTTAAAAATCACCGAAAATCAGCAGCCTTGGTGTCCCGAATTCAATGGCAACGTCAAATGCTCATCCATCCAAACTGGCATTTTTGCGGGTAAACTTGGCTCCAATATTGGCCAACACAAGTTTTTTAATCCTGACAAATGTGTGGTGCGAGAAGAACAACAAAATAGCCATACGTTTTTGCCACAATACGGATTTTTTGAGATTAGGGCCAAGTCTCTCAATACTTCTTCAAACGTTGTTTCGCTTTGGATGATTGGCTACGAAGACCAACCCGACAGGTCGGCGGAGTTGTGTGTTTTTGAGGTCAAAGGCTGGAATGTAGAAAAAAACAAGGCCAAAATTGGTTTTGGGATTCATAAATTCAACGACCCAACGCTCAAAGAAGCATTTTATGAAGAAGATTTTGAGATTGATGTGACTCAGTTTCATACGTACGCCGCCGAATGGACTCCCGAAAAAGTAGTTTTTTATATTGATGGCAAAG
>JALOLV010000289.1 GCA_025455785.1 Spirosomataceae bacterium
CAGCGGCAGTGAATTAAATAAAATATTGCTTTTGGCAATGGAAGGAACGACCGAAGGCGACCCTCGTCAAATTGACGGACTCGGCGGAGCGACCTCTCTCACAAGCAAAGTGGCAATTATTAGCAAATCCGAAAGCCCTGACACCGATTTAGACTACCTTTTTGTGCAAGTGGTGGTTGGCAAAGGAAAAGTCTCGACTACTCAAACCTGTGGTAATATTTTAGCAGGAGTTGTACATTTTGCCATCGAAACTGGCATGATTGAAGCCACTCATCCAACCACATCAGCAAAGGTAAATATTTTAAATACGGGCGGAATCTGCGAGGTGGTTGTGCAAACATCAAACGGTATCATCGCAACCAAAGGCGATGCCAAAGTTGATGGAGTGGTAGGTACTTCTGCACCAATTATTTGTAACTACCTCGAAACGGTCGGTTCAACGTGCGGGGCATTGCTCCCGACCGGAAATGCAAAAGACATCATTGATGAAATAGAGGCTACGTGCATTGACAACGGGATGCCAATCGTTATCATGCGAGCCGCTGATTTCGGACTCATCGGAAACGAAAGCAAAGAAACCTTAGAAGCCAACGAAGATTTAAAACGAAAAATTGAAAAAATAAGACTACAGGCGGGTTTTTTGATGAATTTAGGCGATGTTTCGGACCAGACCATCCCGAAAATGTGCTTGGTTTCTCCACCCGAAAACGGCGGTGCGGTCAATACCCGAATGTTTATCCCACACGTTGTTCACGAAGCCATCGGCGTTTTAGCGGCGGTCTCGGTGGCTACAGCCTGTGTGATTCCTGATACAGTTTGTACTGAATTAACAGTTGAAGATTTACAACTCACTAAGAAAAAGTCAGAACTTAGTATCGAGCATCCATCGGGCGAATTTACCGTAAATTTGGAATACGAATTCACCGAAAATCAAATCAAAATTCTTAAATCAGGCGTTATCCGAACGGCTCGGATTTTGAGTCGTGGAGAGGTATATATTAATGAATGATTGAATACGAAATTTTCCCATTTTTTTGCAAACACAGGCATATGCACCATGAGATTCGTTTTGCGATGCCGAAGTATTCATTCAAGCACAGGTTCGCCATGCTCAATTTCGGTCAATTCGTAAGTAACTCTGACAGACGTCGTATTATAAGTACTTCGGCTGACGATTTTATTGGATTCTGAATCTTTCAATTATTGCGATAGCATCCGTGGTGAAATCTTAGGAATCTCTCTTTCAATTTCTTTAAATCTTATTTATCCCAAAGGAGTGTCCTGATAATGGACATTTTTTATTTTCTATGTGCCTAATGATAAGTTGGCCGCCCTAATGGATAATTATAAAAAAGTAGCTGGATTTGATATTCAAACTTTAAATCAAAAAAAATAGCTAACTTGGCTCTTGTAAGAATGATAAACAATTAATCGAATGAAGCAAACGTGGTATTTTAAAAATCATCATTCGAGATGTTCGGAAAATCGTCATTATAAATTATACTTATGAAACGCTTACTTTTCTTCCTGTCCTTATTTATCTCAACGGGAATTTATGCTCAAAATGCCCCAGAGACACCATCACTTGAGTTTGTTTGTGAATTGAAAATAAAATTAAAACCACCTTATGTTGTGGGCGATACTCCCCACGGAATGCGTCGAATCATTCCAATTGTGGGAGGAATCTTTGAAGGTCCGAAAATGAAAGGAGAAATCCTTGATGGTGGGGCCGACTGGCAGATTGTAAGAAAAGACGGTGTAGCCGAATTGGAAGCTCACTATCAAATCAAAACTGATGACGGCGTAATTATCTATATAAAAAATACAGGTTTGCGTGTAGCTACTCCCGAAGTTGCGGCACGAATCGGACGAGGTGAGGCTGTTTCTCCATCGGAGTACTACTTCCGTGCGATTTCAAAATTTGAAGCACCAAAAGGTAAATATGAATGGATGAATAATGCCATATTTATTTGTAAAGGTGTCAGAAATCCCGATAATGTAGCAATTCAAGTTTGGAAAGTGAACTAAATGTCTTGAATGGCAAATATTCTGAATGATGAATATCTCGAAAAAGCATGGACTGTGAGATAATTTCCCAGAAAAAACGTGACATGGCTATACTATAAAAGCCTAATCTTCGGCTATAAAGCCCCGAGCCGTGCCACAGATTCTATACTTCTTGATTAATCAAGTTATTTCAAAATCTATAAAAGATATGAAAAACGAAGTGAAAAAAGTGATATAAAGATTAGCCAATAAAGGTGGTTTTTTTTACTCGGAATTTTCCAAAACTCAAAGCCTGTCAAAGTCAATTAGTGCGGTCTGCTCCAGCTTATGCAGCAGATTATAGAGCTGGCTGTCGAGCTAAATTGAGTCTTGATTTTATGAACAAACTCAAAATTATTGAGGAAGAATTTGGCAAGATTATGTTTTGGATTGAATTTGCGGTTGCATTAGAGATAAATCAAAAATAGGAAGCAACGCCCCTTTTCTGAGAAGCCGGAGAGCTATTGAAAATTGCGGTTTCATCAATAAAAACAGCACCAACAAAAAATAAATATATTCGATTCATTCGTCATTCAAAAAAAATAACATTAAAATGAACCCTTCGCCTAAAACCCTGATTGAGCAAAATCCCATGACGGGCGTTCAATACGCTACCATTTTCATTTGTTTTTTGATGAATATTTTTGATGGTATGGATGTCATGGTAATTTCCTACTCGGCTCCCGCCATTGCCAAAAGTTGGGGTATTAGCCCCAAAGAGTTAGGTGCTGTTTTTAGTGCTGGTTTATTTGGAATGACCCTCGGAACGCTATTTTTAGCACCTCTCGCCGATAAAATTGGTAGAAAAACAATCATTCTGATAAGCGGAGCAATCATGGGCGTTTTTATGTACCTGACTGCTTACGCAACAGATGTAACAGATTTGGTAATTTACCGTTTTATCAGTGGCTTAGGAATCGGCAGTATGTTGGCAAGTACTTCTACGCTTGCCTCAGAATATACACCTCTAAAGACTCGAAATTTTTGGATTAGTACCGTTGTAGCTGGTTATCCAGTAGGGGCGGTTCTATCGGGTTTGGTTGCGGCAAAAGTGATTCCATCAGAAGGCTGGCAAACAATGTTTAAAATTGCGGGAGTTGCATCGGCTCTTTCAGTGCCTTTGGTTTTACTTTTTTTATCCGAATCCATTGATTTTTATCTGAATGCTCAACCCAAAAATGCCTTACAAAAACTCAATATTATTCTGCAAAAGTTGAACATCGACCCAATTGAGACATTGCCAGTACTTATTGCAAAAAAAGCGGGTTTACCAGTTGGCGAATTACTAAAAACCGAATACAAAAAACCAACGATTCAGCTCTGGTTGGCACTTTTTACATCATTTGCGGCACTCTATTTTTTGACTCTTTGGATTCCGAAAATGACATCAGATTTAGGTCTTCCTCAAAATCTGGCGATTTACGCGGGTACACTTTTTAATGTAGGTGCTTTCTTCGGAATCATCACTCAAGGGTATTTTTCTAATAGATATGGTTTGAAAAAAACCATTGGTGTTATATTGATTTTAACAGCCGTTTTAATGGCTTCTTTCGGTTTATTTTTGGGTTCGGATTATGCCATTTTGATAGCTTTTACTGGTATGGGATTCGGTATTCAAGGCGGATTCGTTGGGCTTTACGCCGTTTCTGCACGAATGTACCCTGCCGAATTTCGTACGACTGGCGTAGGTTGGGCAATGGGGGCAGGGCGATTCGGAGCAATCATTGGGCCTTATTTAGCAGGATATTTGATTCAAAGTGGAGTTAGTATTTCAATAAATTTCATTGTGTTTGCTGTCTTTTCACTATTGGCCGGCCTGATTACCATGAAAATATCTTCTAAACAGATTTATTAGGCTGTTAACCGAATTTAGCTAAATTAGGTCATTAATCCCGTTTTCCTATCTTTGTAGAGGAACGTACCGATATGGAAATTAAGCGAATTTTAGAAGAAACGATTATTACACTGTAAACTAAGTAACTATAACTTCTTGTTATCGAGTCCCTCCGTGCGACGTCCGCCCTCTCTGTCGTGAGAGGGGAGTTGAAAAATCATACTAACTTAGTTTACAATGTATCGAAGTATCTGAATTTAAGAGGGAAAATAAAAAAGTCCCTGATAATCAGAGACTTAGTGGAGATGGGCGGAACGCCCTCTTTATACTCTTAAACCGTTGATAATCAATAATTTAACTCTGATACATTTTGTTACAAAATTCATTGTTTAGTCTCCAGTAGTTTTTTATACAATTCTATTTGCTCTTTTAGGTACTTGTTTTCTTGCCTTAGCAATTCTACCTCCATGCCAGCATTGGCACTCTGATTCACATTTTGGCTATTTTCTACGTTCTGAACAACTCCATTGTTTTCTAAAAAAAATGATGATGGACTCAATTTTAAAAGGTGGCATATTTCTAAAAATTTTGATAGTGGCATATTTCTAAAAATTTTGATAGTGGCATATCTTTCTCAACCCAACCTGTTAAAGTTGGTCTTGTTGTTTTAGCCATTTGTGCAAATAAATCAAGGCTGTAACGGTTCTTTTTTATTTCTTCTTTAATCTTTTTGCCTATTTCTTTTGTCTCGTAAATCATTGATTATCAGTTATTAATAAGTTTTGATAAAAATTCTTTCCAAAAATCGCAAAGAAATATTTGCAAAAACGGTAAAGAATACACTACATTTGTAAAGTTGTTTAACAAATTTAAACAATAACGTAAAGAATCTTTACAGAAGTACAAAAATTTATCAAACGGCAAAATGAAACAGATTCCAAAAATTACCCTTGATGAAGCAAATGAAACAGATTCCAAAAATTACCCTTGATGAAGCACTAACGATGCTATCAACCGAAGAAAAAAGGATTTATCGCACCTACGTAATGTTTACAGGCGGCTTTAAGAGCCGAACCACATTCTACAACCGAGCCAAAGAAGAATTGACCCTTAGCCAGTTGGATTTTCTGCATCATTATTTTGGCTATCAGTATAGCTTCCAGACTGGAGAACTCACCAGAGTACACAACAAAGAAACCTACCGAGAACTAAACCTTTTTGTAAACAATGAGATACCTAAGAGTTTTCATTCGCTTGCTTCTTGACTTGGTAGAGTTGCCCCAATTTATGTACCGAGAAGCACAAAAACAGTATAAACAATTATTCACTTTAGACCCTCTGGACTCATGGAAACCATAAA
>JALOLV010000290.1 GCA_025455785.1 Spirosomataceae bacterium
TTTTTTTTCAATCAACTCCCCGAATCATTCCACTTAACTTCCTTCTCTCTCAATCGGGGTGCAAAATTCTGAATTATTATTTATCAATCCAAATGTTTTGCGAAATTTATTTTTAACCGCTCTTATCTACCATGCTCCTGCTTCGTAGCGTCGAACCCCCTATCGCTTTTGGGAATGCAAAGGTACGGCCTTTTTTTAACTCTGTCAAGCCCCCAAAAAAAGTTTTTTATACCCCAAAACGCATCTCCCTTATTCTCAATCAATTACATCCCCAATCAATCCAAACCTTTATATAACTTCTTTGAATTGTCCAATACCATTTCAGATGATTTCTAACCAAAAAAATCGAATTGCCACTAAGATTGTTAAAATCATACTTTTTAGGGGATTTCTGGTTTTGGACTGTGTACTTATTTTGTGGTTTTATTTCCAACAATTAAACATTATAAATTGACCATGAAAAAACAATTGAATTATTACTGGCTGATTGTGGTAGCATTTTTATTGCTGCAAGGGTGTTCTAAAGGTGATGAGCCTTCTAACGGCAGAGGAAGTCGAGAAGTCAAATACGAGATAACTGGTAACTTCTCGGGGTCGTTTATCGTGGTGGCTACGACAAACAATGATGACTACGAAGTGATTGAGGTAACTAAGCTTCCGTGGAAAATCGAATTTACGGCAAAGTCTTCTATCAAATTATTGGTTGCTACTGCAACGGGGTCTAAAGGTAAGGCTGGTGAAACGGCTACTTTGAAAATGTACGTAGGTAGAAAGGAGGTCAGGACAGGTGGCGGAACGGCCACGAGTTTTGGGGCGTTGAGCATGACTAATAATGTGTATATCTTCGAATAAGTATAGATAACGATACAATTGTCTATACCAACAAGGGTAAATGCTACACGACCCAACGTTACAGGTATCAAGGGTTACTTCTATTACATTATATATATATAGGAGTAACCCTTAAATTTTACTACTCATTTAATTATTCGGCCGTTTGGATATAATGTTTTGCATTAACGTCAATAATTGTATTGTTTTGAAGGTATTTGAACCTAAACTAATTGACGATGAATCATTACTACGAAAAGATGTTTGATTACATTGCCGAAATCTTAATCTTACCCGAATTTGATAAAGCTCTTTGTCGAAAACTGTTCAAACCAGTTTTTGTACCAAAAGATACCATCATCGAACCCGCCGGGAAGGTGCCTCAATACCATAACTTTATAGTGTCGGGATTTATGCGGAATTTCCACGTAGATGCCGACGGCAATGAGATTACAAACGACCTCAACGACGGGAGTAGATTTTTTACTTCTTATTATCACTTCTTGAATCGAACGGTTTCAAATGAAAATATAGAATGTATTACCGATTGTGAATTGCTAAGAATCAGCCGAGATGATGTTGAGATTGCAGCAAGTGAGGGTATCACACAAAAAGACTATACGGTGCAAATTTTGAATAAACGCTTAGAAGCTAACAAACAGCGAGCATTTGACATGGCAAATTTATCGGCCGAAGAAAGGTATAATAAGTTTCTGGTTGAGAATCCGAATATAGTCAGAAACGTACCTCTTACATATATAGCCTCCTATTTAGGAATTACACAACGGCATTTGAGCAGGCTAAGAAAGAAACTTTAGTGTTTACACGCAAAAAAATCCACTCATCATATTAGGACATTTGTCTAATAGCATGGTAAATAGCTTGTCTAATTTTGGAAAAACAAAACCTATTTTCTAATGCAAACAGATGTTATATTACCTGAAACAAAATTACTCGATAATCCGAAACTACTCAACCTTTCGGTAAAGGCTTGGTTTGTAGCTGCTGCAATTGGGCAATGGATTTTCGGAATTTATGTCATAGCGGTTTATTACGTTGCAGCGTTCACAGGTCAATTTGAAAAATGGAATGTGGTTTTACCAAAAGGATATGTCGTTGGTGATTGGAAAGGCAACCTGATGGTCGGTATTCATGTTTTGCTGGCAGCGATTATCGTAATTGGTGGGCCATTGCAGATTATCCCACAGTTCAGAGAGCGGTTCAGAAAATTTCATAAGTGGTTGGGTAGAGTTTATGTATTTACAGCAATGACTGTAAGTCTGGCAGGGGTCATAATGGTCTGGACACGTGGCTCTGTTGGCGATACTTACATGCACATTACAAATACTTTGCAAATCATATATATTTTTTGGTTTGGGTATATGGCTATCCGAACTGCTCGAAACAAGGAATTTGGACAGCATCGGAAATGGGCATTGCGGTTATTTATGGTTACAAATGGTGTATGGTTTTTTAGGGTTGGACTAATGGCGTGGTTGCTCATCAATCAAGCACCGGTTGGGTTTGACCCCGAAACATTTTCAGGGCCATTTTTGTGGGTGCTTTCAACAATTGCTTACGCAACACCTGTTGCATTGATTTTATTAGAACTTTATTTCTACACACAAGAAAAGCAAACGCAATCACTCAGTAATCTAACAGCCGGAATTATTTCGATATTTACAGTCATTACGGTCGTTGGAATCATCGGGGCAACGATGGGAATGTGGGTACCAAGAATATGAAAAGGCAAGGTTTTGTATCATAAACAAACAATACTCTTTATATGAAACAAAAAATTATTAATGCTTACGAAGCACTCGCCGAAGCATATAATGCAAAAATTGATACCAAACCACACAACGCTTTTTATGACAGACCCAATACTTTAGGATTATTGCCCGAAGATTTGAAGAATAAAAAAGTACTCGATGCCGCTTGCGGGCCGGGAAAATATGCCGAAATATTAATCGAAAAAGGTGTAGATGTTATTGGCTTTGACATTAGCAACAAAATGGTAGAGTTGGCTCAAAAAAGAAATCAAGGCAAAGGAGAGTTTTTTGTACATGATTTAGCCGAACCATTAGAGAATTTTGAAGACGAAACATTTGATATTGTAATATGTGCTTTGGCATTGGATTACATTGAGGATTGGAACAATACGATTTCGGAATTTAACCGTGTATTGAAAAAAGATGGGATTTTGGTGATTTCTTGTCAGCATCCGTTTTTTGAATATACTTTTTTTGAAGTCAGCAATTATTTCACCACCGAAGCGGTAAAGTGTATCTGGAAAGGATTCGGAAGCCCGATTGAAATCAATAGTTACAAACGGTCGTTGCAGTCATGTTTAATGCCAATTATCGAAAATGGATTTAGACTTGATAAGATTTTAGAACCCAAACCAACCGCTGAATTTGAAAAATACGATGCTCGGCACTTTAAGGAATTAAACGAATTTCCGTCATTTATGTGTCTAAGAGCCATAAAAATGTAGTAAAACAAATTTTTATAAATCAATCAAAAAACAAATTATGAAACTATTACTGACAACAAGCCTGCTCTTAGCGGCAACTCTCTACTGTAATGCCCAAAAAGATACCATAATGGTAGATTCTCGAAATCTTGCCGTAAAAGATTTACATTTTGGTAAATCTACGTATCTGATTTATGCAAAAAGCGGAAAAGATAAGCCCGCTCAAAATCAAACGTTGGTACAGATGGATGTTGCGAAACAAAATGACGTGGTGGCAATCTCGCAAACATGGTTCGAAAAAGATACAGTTTCGCATACGGCACTTAGCCTTTTACGTGCCAATGATTTATCGACTATCAAACATGATTATTGGTGGAAACGCACAGGGCAGAAAATCAGCCTCGACTTTGAGAAAAAAACAGCTAACATCGAGGGTAAAATGACCGATGCTCAAAAAGAAAAATACCTAAAAGACTTTAACGCCGCGGTCGAAAGCAATCATTTTGTAAATTGGCACGCCGACCTAACGATGTTTCCGCTTTTGCCATTTAAAGAAAATGTGGTTTTCAAGATAAAGTTCTACGACCCGGGCTACCGAGTACCTAATTTTGAAGTTTACAAAGTTAAAGCAAGCGAAAAAATAGAAGGCATAGATTGCTGGGTTTTGGAATACACGCTTCCTCGAAATATGGGTTACCAGCGATTTTACATTGCTAAAAAGAACAAAGAAGTAATCAAAGAAGAAGATAGTTTCAATGGTATGTTTAGAATTAAACTAAAAATGCTTGTTTCGGAATAGATAAGAAAAAAGGCGATAGTCAACTAAACGACAATTAAAAATCACGAAATTTCGGTGATTCTCCATATTTCGATTTTCGCTTAATTTGCGTCAAGACAATTCTGATTTTCAGGAGCTTTGGTTAAAATCACTTATCTCTTACCTGAAACTACAATGCAATCTTACCCTTTTTTCTCAACTAACCAATACCTCAATTTTCTAAGAATCGCACTCGGCCTCATGATGATGGCACACGGTGCAGCCCGACTTTACGTTGGTTCAGTTGGAGATTTTGGAGCTTTTCTCAACTCAAAAGGTTTTATAATCGGGCCAATATTGGCTTGGTGTATCACACTGTTCGATTTAATTGGTGGAGCAGCCTTGGCA
>JALOLV010000291.1 GCA_025455785.1 Spirosomataceae bacterium
GAACGTCAGGCTCAATCCAATGCTTTTGTTTCATCATTACCGAGTAGTTGGCAAGGAGTTGTTTTTAGGTTGAACGAAAGTTCAAATGTTCTGAAAGAGGTCTATCAAACTTTAGATACGGGCGGCGGAAATTCTGGTCAGCCCAGTGGGTGCCCACCAGCATAAAACTTGTTGAATGAAGTTCTACAAATATATTTTATTATTTTTTATCTATAATTCGGTCATTGCCCAAAACCAACCTAAAACTGCTCAAGATTACATCAAAGAAGCACAAAAAAGTGTTGATTTAGGCAATGACTCAGTTGCTATTGTATATTATAAAAAAGCCGATAATATTTATAAAAAACAACAACAATATAACCTATCGGCAGAGGTGTGTTATTGGATAGCCGCAAGGATGTCGGACAATTATCGTTATGAAGAATCAATCAAGCAAGCAAAATCCGTTATTCAGTCTTCTACATTTTTGCAGGTTGCAGATACAACTAAGATTCGACTATACGGACAGTTGTATTTGGTTTACAGAATGAAAGGACAATTGGATTCTTCTGCTTTTTGGGGAAACCACGTTGAGCAATTATTAAAAACAAAGCCGAAGTTACACAATCATCCTGCATTGTTTACATACTACCGCACTACATCCTACTACGCCAATGCTGTCGGGAATTTTGCAAAAGCCGAGAATTACGCCCAACTTTTACTAAAATGTTCTGCCAAATTAGAAGAATCTGATAAATTCCCAGTTTATAATTTACTGGGGTTAATTGCCAAAAACCAAAGAAAATACAAAGAGGCGATTTACTACTTCGAGAAAGCAATTGAGACAACATCCAGCCCTTCGTTCAAAGCGTATTATTATCGTTTAATCATATTGTCTAATCACGAACAAAAAAGATTCAGAGGCATTGAAAAGTATTTTGACTTAGCCCGACAGAACAGAAACCTTCAAGTAAAACTCAATAATGGTCAGTCAGATTATATTTTAGATTATTACCTTATTTCGTCCGAAGCCCTCCAAGCACAATTTGAAAAGAAATTTGAGAAAGCAGAAAAGCTTTTTAAAAATGCCATCAAAATTACTGAAACTGACCTAAATAACACAAAACCTGCATTTAGAGTAAAAACTTACGTTGACTTGAGCAATCTGGAAATCGAAAGAGGTGATTTGAAAAAATCGCTCAAATACGCACAACTGGCTCTTAAATCTTCACATGTTAGTTTTAATTCTGATAACATACGGGATAATCCCAAACCCGAAGGAGCATATTTTCAGAATTACCTTTTTTTAGCATTGGTACAAAAAGCAAAAGTATTGGATTTAATGTCGCCGAAAGACCGCAACCTAACCGACTTAGCCCTAAAAACTTACATATACGCTTTTGATTCAGCCGATTTTTTAAGAAAAACCTACGAAGAAGACGACTCAAAGCAGATTCTACAAGATGAACTATATCCTTCTTTTTTGAAAGCATTAGAGCGTTGCTATGAGAGATGGTCATACTCAAAAGATAAATACTATTTAGATATTTATCTCAAAATTCTGCAACAAAATCAAGCCAACAGACTCAAGGATGCTCTACGTGATTTCGAGATAAAACCTAATTTCATCTCGAAGGACGATTTGTCTAAGGAGCAGAAAATTAGTGCCGAACTAAATGATTTACAGATAAAACGTGCTAATACAAGCATTCAAACCACAAAAGATTCGATTAATGGTCTTATTGTCGAAAGAATACTCGAAAAAGATATACTTCAAAAAGAAATTGCTAATAAAGCTCCACAATACTACGCAGCAAAATTCAAAAATAATTATTTGGAAACTTCACAGGTTCAGAAAAAAGTTGTAGATAATAACACAGCTTTAATTTCTTATACACTAAGCGAGAAATCTCTGTATATTTTTTTAATAACCAATTCTAAATCAGATATTTATAGATTACCAACAGATACAAACTTCGTAACGAAACTCAAGCAATATAGAAACCTATTAGCCAATTCGCCACAAGGAAAAAAATACGATGGGCAAGCACTCTCAGCCGAGCTATACAATATTTTAATCCAACCCATCGAAAAAGAAATTGCTGACAAAAAACGCCTAATTATCATCCGTGATGCCGAACTCAATTACATTCCTTTTGAGGTTTTAGCAAAACAAAAAGGTGATTTTTTACTCAAAAAACACACCATAAGCTATACTTATTCGGCATCGCTTTTAAACTCACCCGTAGCGACGTTTGCCCAACCCCTCCCCAATAGAGAGGGGCTTTCAAAAAAAAGCCTTTTAGGTTTTGCACCTTTCTCGAATAATAGTTTTCAGCAAAGTTTATTTAGAGATAAAAACTTAGGGCAACTGCCAAAATCTGCCGATGAGGTTCAGAAAATTGGGGGTGATATCTACCTCGAAGATGAAGCCACAAAAAAACGTTTTTATGAAACCTATCGAGGCAAAAATATCATTCATTTTGCTACGCACGCCATTACAGATGATACAGACCCGCTAAAATCGTTTATTGCTTTTTATCCCGATGGTACTGATTATAAGCTATTTACAAACGAACTTTATGATTTAGAACTACAAAATACTAATCTTGTGATGCTATCGGCTTGCGAAACTGGCGTAGGCAAATTACAAAAAGGCGAAGGCGTGATGTCGCTTTCACGAGCATTTACATATGCAGGTGCTAAAGCCGTAATAACTACACTTTGGAACGCCCACGACGAAGCATCGGCTTATATATCCGAACGATTCTACAAACACCTAAAAGATGGCTTGAAAACCGATGAAGCTCTCCGCCAAGCCAAACTTGATTTTTTAAACTCCGAGCTTTCTCTCCGCTACGAACACCCTTACTATTGGGCAAATTTTATTCTGATTGGTCCTGCCGAAACGATTAGTTTTGGTATGAATTGGTGGGTTTGGGGTTCGTGGTAAAAGTATATCTCCCAAAAAAGCAGAAACCCGAATCGGCTGAAAGGAGGTAGGGGAGAAATAAAACCTTACGATTATGCCTTTACAACCATACACAGGGACTTTTGGAACTGCTGAATTACAACATTTGCTCAGACGTACCCTTTTTGGATACACCAAAGACGACATTAACTATTTCAGTGGAAAAAAATTAAGTGAAGTAGTTGACCATCTTCTTCAAATTTTACCCCAACCTGACCCACCAGTTAGAATGAGTAATTCTTACAGATATGATGTTGGAGTTAGGCCTTATGGCATAGAAGTGCCACAATACATACCAAATGACCAGAATAACACATTTGCTCCAGGGGCTGGGACTTCACTTATTGAATTTGCTGACTTTCAACAAACAACTACACCTCCTGCAACATATCCTACCCCTACTACTCTAAGCCAGACATATAATACATATCTTAATTCTGGAGGATATATAGGTCCAAATAATGGAGCAGGTAATATGAATACACAATGGGTAAAAAGAGTCCCTGCCCCATATTTTGACAACCATGGATCTTTATTATATTGGTGGCAAGGTCAAATGCTAAATCATACCTCCAGAGCATCAAATATAAGAACAAAAATGACTTTATTCTTGCATAATCTGCTACCTGTTGAGAATAAATTGAATGCCTTATACAGTTATCAATATGTTAATTTATTATATACTTATGCTCTTGGAAGCTACAAAGATTTAGTAGAAAAAATGACCATAGAGCCTCTAATGCTTCATTATCTAAATGGAGATGGGAGCAGTATGCCTAATCCCAATGAGAATTATGCAAGAGAATTATTGGAATTATTCACAATAGGGAAAAAAAGCGATATAAACCCTCATATATCCTACTCTGAAGATGATGTAAAAAAAATAGCCCGTGTATTAACTGGATGGTATATTAACCCTATTCCAAGTAATCCATGGAATGTAGAAACTGGCTATAGAAACAGAATAGTTCCGAATAACCCAAATGGAATGGAAAGAGTTTTATTTGATCCTCAGAAACATGACAACAACCCTGTAACCCTTTCGCCCTACTTTCACTCTGTAACAATTGGGCTGACTGCATATAATCCTCTCATTACCCCAATGATGAGAGCAAAGAATAAAATAAAATCTTTAATTGATGTTATTTTTTCTAAAAATGATGTGGCAAAGCATATTGTAAGAAAGCTATATCGCTTTTTTGTTTACGGATTTGCAGATAAGCACGAATGTTCTCTTAATGATACAATTGAAAATTCGATAATAACTCCTTTATCTCAAACTCTTATCAACAATAATTACAATTTAAAACCAGTTTTGAAAGAATTGTTGATGAGTGAGCATTTCTTTACACAAAAGGGTACGTTGGTTAAATCGCCTTTTGATTTGGTAGTTGGCACTTTACGTTTGTTTGATTTAGACAAACAGGTTCCTCCTATAAAAAAAAGTAGTAACACCTATGACTACCATGTTTCAACAGTGATGACTACTAAATGTTTAGCTCGGTATAATATGTGGTATAACGCAATTGAGCAACAAGTATTTCAGATGGGTATGCAATTATTTTATCCACCTAATGTGGCAGGATGGTCAGCCTATCACCAAGAAGGCAGTTACAGTAGAGAATGGGTAACATCAAGTGTATTCCTAAATGCTCGAATGAATTTTTTGAAAAAGCTACTGATTATTGCTGACTCACAATATGATACCGCACTATCTATTCCAAGAGTTTTGGTTAATCAACCGTTAAATTCGTCATTGGGGTATGATACTGAAAGTGGTAATAGATGTTACAGTTTATATTTACATGGTAAACACTCTGACGGAAGGCATATTAACAATTATGCCAATAGCGAACTACTTGCATTGGTCAAAAAAATAGTAGGGACTCAAAATACTACGATAAGCTACGATGATTTTTTAAATGCTCTGTTTGATTATTTTCTTGCGATAAGACCTGTAGCTGGTAATCCTATTTGGGGAGAAGCGGGCAACAATTTACAAAAACAACATTGGATAAGCTCAACCAATAATCCATGGTATAATTATTTAAATGCTGCGTCTTCTTCTACACCTTTTGTTTATACCTTTTCTTATCCATATGTAACAACAGGAGCAGCATTTACACCTGCCAATAATGCAGAATGTATGCACTTTTTATTAGTGAAGTTCTTTGAAAATTGTATTTTCAAAAGCCCAGACTTTCAACTCATGTAATTTTTAACATCTAAAATTTCAAAAAATGAAACGTAGAAATTTTATAAAAAATACGCTACCATTGGTAGCTGCTCCATTAGTGTCTAATAACCTATTTGCATCAGTACCTAATCCATTAAGTTTAGGTAGTCAGTTATTCTCGATTCCATCTTCACATCAAGATAGAATTCTTGTCATCATAAACCTTTTTGGAGGTAATGATGGATTGAGTACTGTATATAATGAACAACCAAACACGTCTGGAAATCCAACTACTTCGTTACTCTATAATGGAAATGGAGAACGAAAAGACCTTCTGGGTATCAATGATTATCAAATAAACAACTCTTTATTTTTCAATAAAATGATTGCTGATTTAATTAATTTGAACAGTAATAATAAATTAAAAATCATTCATGGTGTTGGTTCTCCTGGAAATACAGGGTCACATTTTGGTTCTGACGATATTTTTCAAATGGGGCTTAGAGGTATTGCTGATCTAGGTAACCGAGAGGGAATTATAGGAAAATACTTTAAAAAGGCAAATTATCCAAATAGTATTTTCCCTCCAAACACTCTATCTCCACCTCCTACAAGTTTTTCAACTCCTGAGGGACCCTTAGCTGTTCATGTTGGTAACAGAACACCTCGTTCATTTTTTACTTCCTCTTTTAATCAATATTATACAGTTTCTGCGGGCTTTTCAAATACTCAAACTGGTTTTGGATTTAGACAGCTACAGGCTTGCAATTATTATCAAGATGAGCTTGATTTTGTTAATTCTCAGTTTAATTCCACAAAAGGGTATAACGATAGGATTTTAGACGCTTATATGACTGGTATAGGTAGTACAGGTTCATATCCCTCTAATTCTGTTCTTACAGCTCTACAACCAACATATAATACTTTCATAAATTCAATGAAATTGATTGAAACTTTAATTAAGGGAGGATTAGGTTCAAGGATTTATACAGTCAATATCAATGGTTTTGATACACATAGTAATCAGACAGTTCAACATAATGCCCTATTAAAGACTTTGAATGATGGAATAAATCACTTTGTAAATAATTTTGATGGCTCATCGTATGCCGTATTAGGTGTTACTTTCTCTGAATTTGGTAGAAGAATAATGCAAAATGGTACAACTTCATCTGCTGGGTCAGATCATGGGCATTCAAGTCCTACATTTTTGTTTGGTGCAACTGGTACATTTGCTAATTCAAATACAAATGTTTTAGGATATGGCGGCTTATTTAATGGATTTGATAGTAATAGCCAACCTACTTTTATGACTCAAGGCGATATTTCAGGTGGTACAAATACCAAAATAGAACATGATTACAGAGAAGTTTATTCTGCTATTTTTCAAAAATGGTTTGGGCTTCCGACAACAGACTTGACAGATATAATTGCCGTAGATACTAGTCTAATTCAAAATCAAACTACGCTTTTTAACCATGACAGTTCACTTGGTAATAATCTAACAAATGTTGGTAAAATTATGCAGTTAATAATATAAGCTTTGTGTATATTAAAATTCAATCAAAAACCTAACCTTCATCTTCAACCGCTCAATCCACCCAATTTTATACTTAAAACCTGCTGAGTTTTCAATCTGATTCAGTAGGTTTTTTGCTTCTGAGTCTTTATTCATTTCTGTCAAAGCTACTGCTTTATACCATTTGGCGGCATCTCGGTAATAATCTGTAAGTTCTTGATTATTAATAGATTTATCGAAATAAGCTATGGCCTTTGTAGGTTGATTTTCTTCTAAAGACTTTATCCCTGCATCAAAATCGCTTAACGTTGATTCGACCGTAGTATCTCCACGCTCAACTTGACTTGTTTCAGTATATTCAAAATCCGAATTTCCTAAATACAAAGTAAATATCAGACAGGCCGCTACCGCCGAAGCAGCAATACTACCCAACGATACGACTCTCCTTTCAGGACGCTTCAACGCTTCAACTTGCTGTTGATGAATACTGAATGCCTCATTAAGAATCTGATTCCGCTCGGCAACATTCTTCAACCGGCTAATCTGTTCAAAGTCAGCCTTCAACACAAAATCTACTTCGAGCCTTTCCAAAAAA
>JALOLV010000292.1 GCA_025455785.1 Spirosomataceae bacterium
CAAAAGTATCGAATTATTACATGAGGACATTGACCAAAACGTTTATATTTGTAATAAACTTTATAATATGACTACTGTTAGAATCAACAAAAATGCCAATAAAGTAGCTCTCAAAAAAGCTCTTTCGGAGCTTGAGGGCATTAATCAATCTACAGACTACAAAAAGTACATTGGCAAAATAAAATTCGCAGGAGACCCTGTTGAGTTTCAAAGAGATTTGAGATGATTGAAAATCAGGCAATTCTACTCGATACGAATGCTGTTATTAATTTCTTGAATGGCGAAAGTTTAGAAGTTGGATTAATCCAAGATAAGAAAATAGTGATTTCAGAAATAACAGAAATGGAGATTCAGTGTATCCCTACACTTTCTCAAACTGAAAGAAAACTACTGAAAGAGTTTTTAGGAGATTGTATTATTATACGTTTAAACGAGTTGATAAAAGATACAGCCATAAAAATCAGACTTTCTACACGTCTTAAACTCATGGATGCGATTATTGCAGCCACTGCTCAAACCCTAAATCTTGTTTTAGTTACAAGTGACGAAAAATTTGAATCCATCAAAACTACTAAAGTGCTACTTTTTCCATCTCTCTCTAAAAGATGAATGATAACATTTGAGCAAAAATACTTATTTTCCATAATCCAAGAAAAAATATAATTTTTCTATTATAAAAAATAAGAATAGCCAAGATTTATTGCACAATTTCGTGAAATACGAAAAAAGAAAATATATATTTGCTACGTAAATTTTAGTCTTCAATTTGTAAATCAGATGCTTACGATATTTTGGAGAATGAAGTAAGCAAAAATTAAAACAATATATGAAAACCGTTGATAGTTACAATTTTGCAGGCAAACGAGCCTTGATTCGTGTTGATTTTAATGTTCCATTGAATGAAAGATTTGAAATCACCGACGATACACGTATCAAAGCGACGATTCCGACCATCAAAAAAATCTTAAAAGATGGTGGCTCTTGTATTTTGATGTCGCACTTAGGCCGTCCAAAAGATGGTCCGACAGAGAAATATTCATTAAAGCACCTCGTTAATCCGCTATCAGTAATCTTAGGTTTAGAAGTAAAGTTTGCAGATGATTGCATCGGAGAATCTGCCTATGAGCAAGCATCGGCACTGCAAGCAGGAGAAGTTTTGTTGTTAGAAAACCTCCGATTTTATAAAGAAGAAGAAAAAGGTAATGTTGAATTTGCCGAAAAATTGGCAAAATTAGGCGATGTTTGGGTAAATGATGCCTTCGGAACTGCCCACCGAGCTCATGCCTCAACGGCCGTTTGTGGTCAATTTTTTACAGATAAGATTTGTGGCTATGTAATGCAAGCCGAGATTGACAATGCTCAACGTATTCTCGAAAACGCCGAGCGTCCGTTTACGGCAATCATGGGAGGAGCAAAGATTTCGGATAAAATTCTGATTATCGAAAAACTTTTGGATAAAGTAGATAATCTTATCATCGGCGGAGGTATGACATATACCTTTACTAAGGCTCAAGGTGGCGAAATCGGAAAATCGCTTCTTGAAGCCGACAAGCAAGATTTAGCTCTTGAATTATTAGCAAAAGCTAAAGAAAAAGGTGTAAATATTATTATGCCAGTTGATAACGTTTGTGCCGATGCTTTCAGCAATGATGCCAACCGTATGACAGTAGCTACTGGACAAATCCCTGAAGGGTGGGAAGGTTTAGACATCGGTCCTGATACAATCATGTTATTCTCAGAAATCCTTGAGAAATCAAAAACAATCCTTTGGAACGGTCCGATGGGCGTATTCGAGTTCCCGAATTTTGCGATTGGTACAAATGCAATCGCAGAAGCAGTAGTGAAAGCAACCGAAGAAAATGGAGCGTTCTCGCTTATCGGCGGAGGAGATTCGGCATCGGCAGTAAACAATGCAGGTTACGGCGATAGAGTTTCGTATGTTTCGACAGGTGGTGGTGCTTTGCTCGAATACATGGAAGGCAAGGTACTTCCAGGTGTAGCGGCATTAGAAGATTAATCTCTCAAAGAGGCACTACAACCTAATAATTTGTAGTGCCTTTATAGTTTATTTAGAATCCTCCTCTATCAAAATAGGTTCGTCTCCTACTGATTTTTAACTCTTGCAGAATACTACTTCTGGCTCGTAAATCAAACGAAAAGTTGCTGGCTCTTAGCTGATTACCCGCAATCGGTGTCCAGTTAAAAGACATATCCCAACAATGCAACTCACGCATTACCGAAAGCGTCGTTAAAGTCGCCCCTTTAAACTCAAAGTCCCAGCCAGTGCTGTACCCAAACTTCCATTTGGGAGTCAAACTAAAATCACCTTGTAGCGTCAGGGCTTGTACTCGCTGCGGCTCGGCATTTCCTTGTTTGCTGTAGCCCCAGTTATAACTAATATTAATTGTCCATGGAATACTAAAATCTACGTACAAATCAGGATTTGCCTTTACAAACTTTTGCATGGCGTCTTTGGCTGGGTCATTCTGATTTGTTTTTTGAGGTGCTTTTTTGCCTTTGTTGAATGTTTCGGGGCTGAGTCTCGTCCCGACTGAGATATTGGCATTGCGGAGGGTTGCCAATCCACCACCTTTATTGATGAGATAGTGTCTTGTGATTCGCCCAGCCGGATTCAATAACGACCCATCAGATGCCAAAAGCCCATCTGGAGCGTAATAATACGGGTCGAGACTGGCGTTGAAGTTGAGATTGACAAGATTTTTAAATAATGACGTATTGGCACTAACATTTATATTTGCCAGATTCATAGAGTCTGCCAAAAGATTATAACTCGACCCAATACTAAAATTATCTAAAAGTGAGACTTTCTCAAATGCCTTAGCTGCCGTGTCTGATTTTGAACGAATCTTAGCTTCTAATTGGTTTGTAATGCTAAATGATGCCATACCCGACGCCCCCGCAGTAGCTCCAAGTGCTGGATATTTTGCTAAATATCGCTTGGTTGGGTCATCGTTTCGGACTTGGATATAGTCAAAGAATTTGTCTTTCAAATCTGGCGAGTACGCAAGACTAAAAGATGGTGCCATTGTATGACGGATTGCTTGCAAACGACCTTTTGAACCAAACTGGAATGTTCCATAAATACGTGTATTCATACTCACACCAGCCGACCATTGATAGGCATTGAAAAAACCATTTGTGGTATCAATCTTAACAGCATTGCTATCTGATATAAATCTATAATTAAGCTGTTTTGTGAAAATCTCTCCTCGATACGAAATACTCGGCGTAAAGTTGATGTATTTTGCCAATTTAAAGTTTGGAAGTGCAATCGGAACCGAAAAAGTGGTGCGAAATTGCCCATTTTTGATGACTTTGTTTAGATTCTCGACACTATTTATCGGAATAATCGTTGTCGTGTTTGATAATCCGAGCGATTGCTGGCGAAGCTCTTCTTGGCTAAGGGGTCTCTGTTCGGCAACGCCAAATATTTTATAATCAGTGTAGGTTGTCACACGTTGCGAATAACTAATATCATTTGTCGCCTGAAAACCACCACTTACATCAAGACCAACTCTAAATGACTCGTACCATTTTCCAAGCTGTTTTTTTTCGGGTACGAATGGATTAAACTGATTGAACCCTAAACTATAATCAAGAGATGAGTTCAAGACCTTTGTCGAAACATTTTGGTCAACCCTAAAACCAAGACTTGTGCGGATATTCTTGCCGATATTGCGAGTTCCCTGCACCGAAGACCCAAAGGTGTTGTTGGTATAAAGGTTTACTTCGTCCAATCGGCGGTTGTTGCGGTTGAAACCATTACTCACTAAGTTGACCGATGCCGAAAAACTGCGGTCGGGGCGTTTGTTTTGTGGCGAATGCGACCAACTCAGGTTAAAATCCCTTGATTTTGCCCAATCTTTCTTATCTACGGCTTCGTTTGCCTGTACGTTGTAGTTGAATTGAAGATTTAACGAACCCGAATATTTATATTTTTTGGTATATTGAGATTGAGTTGCTATTCCCCAACTCCCTCTCGAATAAACCTGCCCCATTACTTTTACCCCGATGTATTCATTTACAGGAAAATACCACCCAAAATCTCTAAAATAGAAACCTCGGTTGTTAGGTTCTTCGCCGTAAGTTCCCATAATAAAACCCGATGTTCCCAATTCTTTTTTCTTGGGTACGGGGAAGAATCCAAACGGCAATCCGATTGGTAACGGGATATTGCTCAAAACAAAATTAAACGGCCCCGAAATGATGGATTTTCGATTGACGAGCTTAATTTTGGTTGCCGAAATATGAAAATGCGGTTCTTTGAGATTACAAGTTGTATATTTGGCATTCATTACGTAGAGGTTATCTTCGGGGTCTTTTTTTACTTTTACACCTTGCAAAAAACCCTCTCCTTGTTGGGTCTGAATACCCTTAATAATCGCCTTCTTAGATTTGAAATTATACCGAATCGTATCGGCGTTGTATTTTTCGCCGCCCTCTGTAAAAATTGGTTTACCGAGTACTTTTGTAGAATTTTTTGTTGTATCGGCACGCCCATACGCAAAAACCTCACTTTTGCCCCAATCTAATCTAATAAAATCAGCTTCGAGTTCGATTTGGCCGTAAGTTACTTTTCCTTTTCCGTAGAGGTTTACAGCCTTGCCATCTACATCATAAATCGTTGAGTCTTCGGCATAATACGTTGCGGTTGTTTCGAGGCTGTTTTCTTTACTACGGAGCGAATCAGGAATACTTACTTTTACTGTATCTTTAGTCTCTTTGAACTTCGGATTCTTCGGAACAGTTCGTTGAGTAGCTCTCGAATTATTGGGTTGAGTTGTCGGATTCCCGAAAGTATTACCAAAATTCCCAAAATTTGGTCTTTGTGCAAAAGTAAGATTTGAGGTCAGAATGAAGAATAACAATAAAAAGAACACCCCAAAACGTTGATTAGAGGCGATTTTTACACAATCACAATTCTTTAAACACAATACTTTTATTTCATTCATTATTCTAAAAGCTATACCTTTGTATGTTTTTGATTGATTCTGGATTCGTAAAACATTGATATAAACGAATAATAAGGATACAATCAATTCATTTTCGGCACAAAATTAGCTGAATTACCCTTAGAGACAGAACGAAAGGGAAAATAAATCATGTTAAAAGTTCTTAAAGTAAT
>JALOLV010000534.1 GCA_025455785.1 Spirosomataceae bacterium
CCCTTATGTGCTTTCGTCGTTGAATCTTTTGGTTTTTGCATACCAAACCGCCCAAAAACACCCCGAACGAATCGAAGAAATCAAAGCGATTGTACCGCAAGAATCTTGGATAAACCCAGACGAATTTGCAGCGTATTATGTGGATGAAGGCACAGTTCGCTCGATTATCAGCCCAAAAACAGGTTTGATTGCCGAAAACGAATTAGATGAAGTTTCGGACATGATTGGTGATGAATTTGATGCTTTAAAAAGAATTTATGTTTCAAAAACCTATGCGGGAGTCAATTGAGAGGGCATTTCCACGAACTTTAGAAAATTCTTGTTTAGAAATCATATCCTCACAACAATTTGAAATTATTGACAGAGAGGTAAGTCGATGTATTTGGCAAGATGGACATAGTGAATCGGGGCATTTATGGGTCAATAATTCGTCTCATAAAGATATTCATTTTTTAGCGATTGATAAGTGTCTATTTTTTGATAAAGACAATGACCCGTCTCGCTGCGATTGTGCTTTATTTGACGAAAAACGTATCTGTTTTGTAGAGATAAAAGAAGCCTCGGCAAGTAATAGAAGTAAAAGAAGAGCCAAAGCCGTAGAACAGTTAGCCAATACCATAAATCTATTTAGAGAATTAGGAGTAGAATCTGAGCAATTTGATGCTCTCATTTGTTTCTCAACTTTTCAGGCATACCCCAAAAGAAGAGATTTGAGCCGAGAAATTGAATTTTTAAATGCTTGTGGAGGTTTTTTATACGAAGGAAATTTAGAAGAATTTTAAGATGCTCATAGACAATCACGGAAGACCGATTAATTACCTACGTTTGGCTGTAACCGACCGCTGCAATCTGCGGTGTTTTTACTGTATGCCACACGAAGGAGAGGAGATGATTCGGCTGGTCGGTGTTTTGTCTGAAATGGGAATCTCAAAGGTCCGAATCACGGGTGGCGAACCATTCGTCCGGCGTGATTTAATGCAGTTTCTGTGGCATTTATCTGAACTCGAAGGCATTAAAAAAATCAATATTACGACCAATGGCGTTTTGACGGCTCCACTCGTGCCAGAACTCAAAAAAATCGGAATCAATTCGGTAAATCTCAGCCTCGACTCGCTGGATAGACAACGTTTTTACGAGATGACTCGCCGAGACGAATTACCCAAAGTACTGGCAACGCTCAATGCACTTTTGGAGCATGAGATTCCCGTAAAAATCAATTCGGTTATCATGGCTCAAAAAAACGACGAAGACATTTTGAGCATGGTCGAGCTGGCTCGTGATAAAAACGTTTCGGTGCGTTTTATCGAAGAAATGCCATTCAATGGCGAAGGTCTAAAACTCGAAAATTTTATGAGTTATCATAAGATTATCGAGAAAATCAAATCAAAATACCCCGATTTGTACAAGATTGAAGACGAACCAAATTCTACATCGTACAATTACCAAATCCCCAATTTCAAGGGCAATATTGGTGTAATTGCGGCATTTAGCCGAACATTCTGTGGTACTTGCAACCGAATCAGAGTAACGCCGACGGGTGTTTTCAAAACTTGTCTTTATGACGAAGGTGTAATGAATATCAAAGATTTGATGCGTAGCGGATTGTCGGATGAAGCCCTTAAACAACACATCTACCAAGCCCTACAAAACCGTGCAAAAGATGGTTTCGAGGCCGAGGCACGACGTAGTACGCTCGTTACCGAATCTATGACAACCATTGGTGGGTGATTTTAGTTAACAATTTTCAAAAGAGCAGCGAGGATAAATGATTACCGTCGAAGAAGCAGAAAGAATTATTCTTGAAAATACAATTTCGTTACCAACCGAAGAAGTAGCAATAACGGATGCAATCGGACGAATATTGGCCGAGAATTATTCTTGAAAATACAATTTCGTTACCAACCGAAGAAGTAGCGATAACGGATGCAATCGGACGAATATTGGCCGAAGACCTCCGAGCCGACCGTGATTTTCCGCCATTTGATAGAGTGACGATGGATGGTATCGCCATCAGTTTTGAGCAATTGTCAAAAGGTGTTGATACTTTTCCAATCGAATCGGTTAGTCGGGCGGGTAGTCCTTTGGTTACGTTACAAAATCCCGCAAATTGTGTAGAAGTTATGACTGGCACAATGCTGCCAACTAATACCGATACGGTGATTCGGTACGAAGATTTAGAAATGAAAGATGGATTAATAACTGTAAAAACTTCGGTCGAAAAAGGGCAAAACATCCACCGTCAGGGATTCGACCGCAAAGCAGGTGATTTGATTATCGAAAAAGGCCGTAAAATTTCCTCGGCCGAGGTAGGCGTAGCGGCAACAATTGGCAAAAGCACAATCAAAGTAAACCGCACCTTAAAAGCAATCATCGTTTCGACGGGCTCCTGAAACAATGGGGTGTAGCCGCCGACAACGTCTTATTGCCTGATAATCAAGAATTTATCGAATCCGAAATTAAAAGATACATTCAAGAATACGACACTATTATTTTGAGCGGAGGGGTATCGGCCGGTAAATTCGATTTTGTACCCAAAGCCCTCGAAAACCAAGGTGTCAAAAAGTTATTTCACAAAGTCGAGCAACGCCCCGGCAAACCTTTTTGGTTTGGAGCGACCTCACCCGTAGCAACGAAAGTGGCAACTTGCCGAATTGGCCCAAGATTTCAATTTTAAACCTGATTTAACGTTCTTTTTACAAGTAAAATTGCAGTACAATCTTGATGGCAAAATCTTGGCAAAACCCATCGAAGGGCATGGTTCAGGAGATTTGGCAAACCTCGCTGATGCCGACGCATTCATCGAATTGCCGAAAGAGAAAACATCGTTCAAAAAAGGAGAATCGTATAAAATTTATATTTATCGAAATTAAAAAAGCAGGATTCAACCTCAAATTATGAAACGTCGTCAGTTTTTA
>JALOLV010000293.1 GCA_025455785.1 Spirosomataceae bacterium
TTGAACTAAAAACTTTTGAGCAAAGTTATTGATTTATTCACTATTCACTGAGTAAAAAAAATGAAATTTCTTATAGTAGGATTAGGAAACATCGGGGCAGAGTACGCCTTTACGCGTCATAATGCTGGTTTTATGGTTTTAGACAGGCTGGCGGCTCAAAATAACCTCGAATTCAAATTAGATAGACATGCCTATGTGGCCGAACTCAAACACAAAGGCAAACAGATATATTTGGTCAAGCCAACGACTTACATGAACCTAAGCGGCAAGGCCGTCAATTATTGGATGCAAGCCCTCAAGATTCCGATGGAGAATGTCTTGGTTATCTGCGATGACTTGGCTCTGCCTTTCGGAAAACTCCGCATGAAGATGAAAGGCTCGCATGGTGGACAAAATGGACTGCGGAATATCGAAGAAGTCTTGAAATCAGCCAATTACGCTCGGCTACGTTTCGGAATCGGTAGCAATTTCTTTCGAGGAGCCCAAGTAAATTACGTTTTAAGCCCCTTCGATGAGGGCGAAATGGCCGAATTGGTCGGTCGTTTAGACAAAGCAAACGACATGATACTGAGTTTTTGTACCCAAGGTATCGAAAAAACAATGACTTATTTTAACGAATGATTGTATTATTTAAAGAATTTTTGATTTGCTTGAAATAAGAATAAAATTTTAATTGTACTTTTTTTATACGCATAATATTTTAAAAATAACATATTTTTATATTTAAAATTCTGACAATTATGTTAAAATAGGAATATTAAAAGAATAAAATTTGGTTAGTCCTCTTGAGTGAAATTTGGATTGTATTAATTCGTGTTGTAGTTTTGCATCGTCATCCACAAAAATAATTGTAAAAAAACATGAAAGTACAAATTAAATCCGTTATATTTGCAGTGTTGTTCGGGTCATTCATCACACTACCAAATATTGTAAAAGCAAATGACCGTGACTCAGCAAGAAAAGAAGTAGTATTGGCAAGAGGTGCTGAGGTTGATTTCGCAGGTTTTATGAACAAAAATGCGAAAAAGATTGTTAAATCAGAAAATTGGCATATATTTACAGAGGTAGTTACTTTATATAATACATCACCGTCTAAATTAATGGCGGTAAGTGCAGAGAAGAAAGAGGCGTTTAATGAAGCGGTAGCTACTATCAATGCTAAGTTGGCAAGAAACAATAAAGCAGATGCCAAAGACTGGAAACGTAAAGTAAATGTTACAGCAGGTGTAATCAATTACCTTTGGAATTACAAGGTAAACATTGAGCCGACACAGGAAGAAGAATCACCAACGGTGATTAATATGCTCGGAAGATAAGGCTCAAGTTTTGAACAAAGAATTATTAAATTTTCATAGTTTAATAGGTTAGGGTTGAATAGATGGACACTTACCCCACTGCTCACGATAGCGGTGGGGTTAAGTTTTTTATGAGGATTTACTTCCACAAAAAAAGTAAAAACCGCCCCAATATGTATCATTTAATAGGTTTTTTAAAAATAAATACACTTGGAATGCCTTTTTACCCTAAATTTTTCTTAACATTGCTCAAATTTATAAAATCATACAAAACTTAATTAATCCCTTGAAAATGAAAACGAATATACTACGCTATTTGGCTGTAGCAATGTTTTTGCCTTTCATCACCACAGCCCAGTGTCCAGAAGGCTACACTGCGTCGCCATGTAATTTATTAAATCACGCCGTTTTCAAATCAGCTCCTGCACAGACCCCAGTAGTCTTGAAAGTATTAGGAACAAGCCCTCAGTTCGGCGAGGTTCCCAAGCACACAGGACAGTCGGCGTATGCTCACTTACAGAAAGTTTACTCAAAAAATATTAAGAATAGCCGTGCCGAGATGGATAACCTTTTCGTAGCATTAGGTTACTCAGGCTTTAAGGATGCGGCTCTTAGTGCAAGCAGCATCACTCCGGAGATTCTTCCTTCGGGCAAAGTAGGTTGGATGGGTGCTTATGCCAAAGGGCATAAATACGCTTGGTCGCAGTTAGGAAATGATTTTCCCGGATACAAGATTCCATCTAAAGACGGTAGTTGCTACGTTTACATCATGAAAAAATGCGGTAACGTATTCTATGTGCCGAGTTGTGTACCTGCACCGAAGCCCGTTTCGTTGTTACCAGAGGTTACTTGTCAAACGCAGAAAATCAACATCAGCGGTAAAGGCCAAATCCAAGGTGGAGATGTATTGAATACTCGCAAAGACATGCAGATTGTGGCGGTTAGTGGCAATAAAAAACTTTGTCTGGGTTCGTACTCAATACCTGTAAGAGCTACTTACGAATACCTTGCTAAAGGTGAAATCAAGCCGCTTTCACAAACTATAGAGGTTTGTGCCCAAGGCAATACAAAACCAGCCGATATGGTCTTGGCATTACCTCTAAACCTTAGCTATAAAATCACTAAGCAAGATGTGCAAATGGGCGATGCTACTTCGATGGTATTGAATGTAAGCGAAGACCAATTTAAAGCTCTTAGTAAAGCATATAAAGAATGTGCGGTTGACGCAGGGGCAAGCTCATCGGGCGAAGATTTCACTAAAAAAGTAAATAACAGCACAGCGGCGGCATCGAGCGGAACCGCTTCGGGCGATGGCAAATGTGCTGACCAAAAAATCAACTTTGCTGGTAAAACCGAAGTTCAAGATGGTTCGGCAAAAGTTTCGACAGAGAGCGTAACACTTATCGGTACGTATAGAAAAACAGGTAAGTTGGCAAAAGGAGAAGTTGCCGAAAAAACACTTTGTCTTGGTACCTTCCAAGTTCCGGTTAAGTCGGTTTATGCTTACACTGCAACAGGCGAAACAGCAACATCTAAAAATGTACAAGTTTGTGTTAAAAACGGTAGCGTAGCCAGCGAGCAGACAATCAATTTGCCGATTGACGTAAACTACAGCTTTACAAAACAAGATGTTAAAGTCGGCGACGATAACAAAGTCTATATACAATTGAGCGAAAGCCAATATAAAGCACTTGCTAAAAAATATAACCGTTGCTGCACAGAAGGTGCTTGTGATGATTAATCGGCATCTGCCAATAAGCAAAAGCCTTGTAGGAAACCCTACGAGGCTTTTTTATTGAACTTTGACCAAAAGATAGGGGTTATCAGATTACAAGTACAAAGCTATTTTGAATAATCCGATTTATCCGAATGATGAGTTGATTATTAGTTTTCAAAGCAAAATTCGAGATATTCAAAAGATTCGAACAATTACTTACATATTTATAAAAACAACCTAAATGAGATTATTGCTTCTTTTTTCGCTGATGATACTGACGATTTCGTGTCAGAATCAACAATCAGAAAATCAAGTAAAAGTATATTACGACTTGAATGGATTTATCAAAAGTCAGATTCAAGAATTGACAAAAATTGAGGTAAAGGTTCAGAAAAGGGTATTGCTCGATGATAAAAAAGAAGAAATAAAAATTGATAAAATCGATTGGGATAAAGAATTGGAGCTGTTTATCCAGGCCGATTTAAACAAACAAGCATACCAGTTGAGTTACGATAAAATAGAAAATGATTCGTTGGTGGTTTATCAATTAAAAAACGGCGAGAAACTACCCGTAAGTCGTTTAGAAATTTTGTTTGACGATAAAAAAAATCCTCGAAGAATTGAGGCGAGGCTAAATACCAAGAATTACCTCTACGAATCGTCGAAAACCCTAAAAATGGTTTTGGAGAATAACCGAATCCAAAATTACAAAATCGAAGGCTGGCAAGAATTATTCATTGGCTCGAAGAAAATATTTAGTATTGAAGGAAATATTACTTCTAAATAACTCTGACAGGACTTGCCGTCTGGCGTTTAAACCCTGTCAGAGTTTTGTTAGGGAGTTCTGATATACCACTAATAATCACCACCAGCACCGCCACCACCAAAATCACCACCACCAAAGCCGCCGAAGTCGAATCCGCCACCGCCACTATCGCCACCACCCGACGACCATCCGCCTGATGACGAACCCCAACCAGTGTAAGTTGTGTACGGAATCCAGCCACCTCCACTATGGTTGTTGCTACCACCGCCACGGTTTTTGCGAATAATTATAATGACAAAGATTATGATTAGTAGGATTACGATAATACCCCAGAGGGCATCGCCTTCTTCGCCTCCGTTATTTTTTGGCCGTTCTTTATATTCGCCTTTGGCATATTTTATTAGAGCGGTTGTGGCTTGGTCGAGGCCTTGATAGTAGCGTAATTCTCTAAAATTGGGTTTGATTACTTGCTCTACGATGCGTTTTGCGTAGGCATCGGGTATTGCCCCTTCGAGTCCATAACCTGTTGCGATAAAAATTTTTCTGTCGCCCGGTGCCCAAAGCAAAACGACACCATTATTTTTTTTGCTACCAACGCCCCATTGCTTACCGAGTTTGAAGGCGTATTCGCTAATATCGTAGGGCTGTACCGATTTTACGAT
>JALOLV010000294.1 GCA_025455785.1 Spirosomataceae bacterium
CTCGGCGGGTTCGATTTACCCCGAGGATTACAACGAAGGAGGTAGCATGTGGGAGCATCTCGACCGTAATAAAATTGATTTTTATAATTTTGGTTTTGGCGTAGAAATGGCAGGGGCTTTCAGCGACAGCACCATGAAATACATCGGCGAACTTTATACGGTCAACTATCCGCTTCCTGCTCCTCTCATTGATAAATCATCCAAAACTTTTCCAACTTACAACATGGCGATTCCTGACCAGTTCAGAGCTGATTTATTTATGAAGGAATTTAATGAACGTTGGTCTAAAGGAAATCTTCCATCAGTAATTACCCTCATGTTACCTAACGACCACGGCACGGGCGAACGCCCCCACGCGGGTTATCCATTTCAAGAATGGCTGATAACGATTTGGCAGTTGGTCGCACGATTGAATTTTTGTCAAAAACGCCCTACTGGAAAAACATGGCGGTTTTCATCACCGAAGACGACCCACAAGGTGGCGTTGACCACGTAGATGCACACCGTAGTATCTTGATGGTGGCCTCGCCCTATACCAAAAAAGACTACGTTGGCAAGGTTCACTACAGTTTTGGTAGTATTTTCAAGACTTTTTGGCATATTTTGGGCATTCCGTACCTAAATCAGTACGATGCAGGAGCTACCGATATGTCGGATATTTTTACGGATAAACCAGATTTCTCGCCATATAATGCCGTGCAATCTGACCTCCGAATCTTCGACCCAGAAAAAGCCTTAACGCCATTTGATGAAAAATTTGATTGGAAGTTTTTTGTAAGTTCGGAAGAACTCGACCGCACCGAAACCATGCAAAAACGCCGTGATGATGATGATAAAGTAGAGAAGCTAAAACAAAAGTCTAAGAAGATAAAAAAGAGAAAATAGTATGTAAAACGGCTTCTCGAAAGAGAAGCCGTTTTTGCTAAAAGAATGAATTTTGTAATTAGAAACTATATCTCAAACCAAACTGCATTCTCCAACGAGAAAGAATATCAAAACGGTTCTGAATAGCTGATTTTTGTGTCGTGTCAAACGTATATGTTGGTGTGCCATTGGCTACCGAAACCGCAATTGGTTGTGCTAAACCAGTTTCACCCGCCCACTGACGAACCCCCCAGTTTTTGCTCAAAAGGTTTCCAACATTGAGTACATCGACACTAAACTGAACCACATTTTTGTTTTTCAATTTAAAGTCTTGCAAGATTCTCAAATCCCAATTAGAATACCAAGGGGCGAGACTTGCATATTTTTCGGCAATGTGTCCACGGTGTTTGCTTAAATAAGAATCATTCGCAATATAGTTTTTCAAAGCAGATTTTTGAGCAGCTTGCGAGGCCGCATCTCCGCTAAACTTCATAGTTTCGATTTGAGCATCGGTCGGAATAAACAATAAATCATTTAAGCCCGAACCATCGTTATTCAAATCGCCGGCATACGTAAAGCTATAGCGATTACCTTGCACATATTCTCCAAACAACGAAATCGTAGTGGCCATATTTCCGTACGTAAATTTACGAGAACCAACTGCCATGATACGGTGGCGGTTTCCGTAAAGTGACGGTGCCAATATAGCCGTATTGGTGTGCATCGGATTGGCAGGGTTACGGTCATACGCATCCGACGAAATTTCTGCATCAATCGAGGCCGCATCACGAGAATCTAAGAAGTTATAAGCAAATTTTACATACATTCCGTTGGTAAATGTTTTTTCGGCTTGGATTGAAGTATTGAATGACTGTCCGATTCTTGTATTGCCAAAAACATACGCATTGGTTGCTCCACCAAATACCGTTGCACGGTCGGTTGCTTGGTAGTAGGGGCGATTATCGGCTCCAACCAAACGCCCAGTTGGGAGCTTCAACCCATAATTTCTTACGATTGTGGCGTTGATGTCTTTGGTATAAATAACATCAGCCGAAAATACCCAACCGCTTTTTGTTTGATAATCATACCCTAAATTTGTACGCCAAACTTGCGGAAACTTAAAATTAGGGTCGGTTACGCAATAGAAGAAGAAATTTGGATTTGCTACCTGATTTCCAATCCAAACAAATGGGAAACGCCCCGTAAACAGGCCACTTCCGCCCCGTAGTTGTTGTGTTTTATCACCCTTTACATCATAGTTAAAACCAACTCTTGGCGAAACCAACGGTGTTTGTTTTGGTAAAACTGTATGGTCAAATTTTGTTGCTTTTCCGGCTTCGTCATAATATTCGATGGTTGGGTCGTAGCAACAGTTTCTTGATGGGTCGATGTTTTCTTTGATTTTTTCTGCAGTATCGAAATACAAAGGCATATCAATACGTACGCCATAACTCAAATTTAACTTGTTGTTTACTGCAAGTTCGTCTTGAGCATAAATAGCAAATTGTCCTAAGTTAGTTTCGGCCAAAGCCCAAGAGTTTTTCTGAGCCGCAGCTTTTGCTCCATCTACTTCAGCAGCAAAATCTTTCGACTTGATAAACGTACTAATGTCGCTAATCGGCACATCAGGGAAAAACACCCTTGCTCCATACCCAGTGAGGTTAAATGAATTATCGAAACTGAATTTTTCTAAACTTGCTCCAAAAGTAAGGGTGTGTTTTCCGGCAAAGACATTTAAATTTTCAGTAATTTGTAGTACGGTTTGCCCCAATTTGTTATTGATTGAGAAGGGCTCATGACCAGCTACAATATACCTAACACCATCTTTGCCAATATTTAAGACAGGAAAAGGGGTAGAAAAAGGGTCGCGAGTATCATCAAATACAGTATATCCTACTTGTAATTTATTGGCTGCTTTATTACCAAAACGAGATTTTAGCTCAAGGGTTCCTCCCGAGATTTTGTTATTGATTCGGTAGCCTGAATTCCTGAATTGAAGTGTTAAGAAATCTGGCCCACGACGACCTATTGCTGATGGATTGGCTGGTTTTTCTTTGAAAGCATCTAAGAAAGTATAAGTAAACGAAAGATTATGGTTTTGGTTAATATTCCAGTCTATCTTCGCAATAGCTTTCTGATTTTGAGTTTTCAACGAAAAATTTTCGTAAGGGCCAGTTTCGTAGCCATACGTATCTTTCAGAAGTTTTGATACCAAATCTAAGTCAGAAGCCAGTACACGAGAGACATCCGAACCTGTACGACCAGCCGCTGCAGGACGGAACGGTGAGCCAATATCAGAACGACGGTCGAACTCGGCATTAACAAAGAAAAATAATTTGTTTTTAATAATTGGGCCACCTAAGCTAAAGCCAAATTGATTTTGACTTAAATCTAACCTTTCAAAACTTACATCTTTAATTTTTGTACCAACCAAGTTTTGGTTGCGTGTAAAACCGAATACAGTTCCTTTAAACTCATTTGTACCTGATTTTGTGACGGCATTGACCGATGCACCTGTAAAACCAGCTTGAGTAACATCATAAGGAGCCACCTGTACGCTAATCTGCTCAATTGCATCTAAAGATACAGGTTGGGCATCGGTTTGCCCACCGGGGGTTGAAGCGTCAAGCCCAAATGGATTGTTGAAAATTGCCCCATCTAACGAGTAATTATTGAACTGGTCGTTTCGTCCTGCAAATGAGCCACCTTCGGCCGCCATGGGATTTAAACGAGTATAATCAGCAGTCGAACGAGTAATGGTAGGTAAAGCACGCAATTTATCATTCCCGATGGTAGTTGAAGCACCCGTGCGACTTGAGTTGATTATGTCGCTGGCTTTTACAACCACTTCGTTTAATGTAGTAGTTGCGTCTTCCATTACAAAGTTTTGGTTGAATTTCTGCCCTAATTGCAAAAAAACGTTTTCAGCTTTTTCGTTTTTGTAGCCAACCGAAGTTACCTCAATTGTGTAGGGACCACCAACTCTAACGTTTGGTATCGAGAATCGGCCATCTACTCTGGTTGTAGTGGTATATTTAGAGCCAGACGGTGTATGCACCGCCGTGACAGTTGCACCGGGGAGAACCTCGTTTTTTTTGTCACTAACCAAGCCAGCAATAGACGAAGTTGTAACCTGTGCAAAAAGTGGTGATATGCTAATACATGATATTATTAGCCCTAAAAGTAGTTTTTTAATCATAAATAATTGGAAGTTTGGTTTTAAAATGAAGTTTTTTGTAGATTCAAAGTTAAAAATTTATTAAAAAAATGTACTGTTCTTTACAAAAACTTAACATTAAATTAACATGAGTTGTAAATTGAATTTTTTGTAAATATTTGACTATTAGCTTGTTATGGTCTTGTGTATTTCTAAAGAATACTTTTGTTTAACTATAATTATTGGAGAATACATAGAAATTCTTTGTAGGAAACCGCCACAGTGGTTCCTACGGTATTTTCATTGAAGGAATGTCCAGCAGTCAGAAAACTAAACCATAGTTCAGGTTAGTTTAACATTGCCTTCTTTAAAATCCATTTGGGATAGATGAGGGGTATGTTTTAGCATCAAAATCATCATTACATTCAATAAATTACTCATCCCGATATGCTCACTTTTGATTTTACAGTGTATTCAAGATGTATCCAGAACCAAGACTTTTCTATCGCTATGCTTACATCTATCCGAGTTAATTTGTGTAATATTCACGAAAAGTTTTTATCATCTGATTGGTCTAATAAGTCTAATTTGTTTTGTTTGATGTAATTTGAAATGATTTAGCTTTACTTTTTGTTTCTCTGCTTTTACAGG
>JALOLV010000295.1 GCA_025455785.1 Spirosomataceae bacterium
CCTCAAAGGGCATACCCTTGCCAAAGGTCTTTACGAGCCAATCGGAATCGGAATCACTGGTTTGGCGTTGCTTTTTCTTTATTATTTTCCTGAATTTGAGGGCTGGTTCGATTTTATTTTTGTTGCTATTTTGGCCTTTTTGGCTATTGTGGCTTTCAATGCCGCTTACCGCAGCTACCTTTTTACGCTTCATTCGGCCATAAAAAAACGGTTTATTGGCAATAATGAGTTTGGTGTCAAACAAGAAGCTACTAAGATTTATGGCAATTTACTGAAGAGCGAAAACACCATTGAAGTTCAAACGGCTATCGAATGGTTGAAGACAAATAAATCAGATATTCTTCGCAAAAACGCATCCGAATTGCTCCGAAACAAAGACGCAAGCATTCGACTTTCGATTTTTAAGTTTTTGGTTGATTCAAACCAGCCGCTCGAAAAAGATTTTTATCGGCAATTGCTCAAAAACGAACCAAGTGCCGATTTGAAATTGCTCCTTGCAGAGCAAATCGCCGATACCGAAATGATGTCATCGACCGACCGTATCTTGATGCAAGGTGCGATTATTGGCGGTATCAAACAAAACAATGGCTCGGCACAAAGGGCTTTAAGAAGCCTCCTCTCTGCCGATTTTGAGACCTCAAATTTACTTGGTCTCGAAATTTTACATAAAACACAATCGACTGGTTTTGAGGATATTATCTCTAAATTAATCAATAGTAGCAATGTACAAGTCAAGCAAAAAGCAATCGCTTTGGCTAAGCCAGAAGAGGCCCTTAAATTCATAGATTCTAATTTATTTTGGAAATCGGCCATAAATGCCTTAGTTAATCAAGGCGATGCCGGAATTGCATTGATTAACCAAAAGTTTGATGCAGCTACCACACAGCAATTGGAGCGTTTGTTTAAGGTTTGCGAAAAATCTAAATCGCTGCAAAAATTTGGCTTATTGGCTCGTTTTGCCAATGATTTCCGAACTCGTCTCAAGGCCCTAAAAACGCTCAGTACTTTTAAGGTTGAACTGTCTAATGAAGATTTTAATAGGTTGTTAATCAGTGAATTAGAACTTTCGAGAAGGATTTTTGAAGGTATGGCCCAAAGTAAATTCGGCTATTTGACTGATTCGCTCGAAAACGAAGTTAATCGCATCACCGACCGTCTTTTTTATTTACTGATGCTCAATTACGATAAAAACATTGTAACGAGTGCGATGGTAGGTGTGCAACACGCCAAAAAAGAAAAAAGAGCTAATAGTTTTGAGATTTTAGAGAATATATTGCCCAAAATGACATATCAATGCTTACAGTCTATTTTGGATGATAGCAGCCTCGAATCTAAACTAAAAATACTCACTAAATACCTCAAGCAAAGTGCTGATAATCAATCTTTTGATGAATACATCATCGAAAAAAGCGATGTGGTTTTTGGAAGTTGGACTGTCTCATTAGCATTATTGAATTATACCGGCCAAAATGAAAAATTCATTAGACCATATGCCACCCATCCCAAAAAAATATTGAAAGAATCGGCGTGGAGGTTGGTAAAAAAACAAAATTTTTCAGAAGCACTACAAACCGAATTTACCATGAATCATGCGGTGTACGAAAATCAGATTTCTGAGATTGAAAGAGTAATTATCCTAAAAAACACGCCACTTTTCAAGGCGATTCCTGAAAATGTCCTGACTGTCGTGGCTCCCATCATGCAAGAAGTAAAGGTAAATCAAGACCAAGTTATCTTCAAAAAAGATGATTTTGGCGATAGTATGTATATCATTTACGAAGGCGAAGTGGCCATAGTAGATAAAAATACCGAGCTTGCGAGATTTGGTAAATACGAATTTTTTGGAGAATTGGCCCTGCTCGATTCTGAAGCTCGTTCGGCTTCGGCAGTAGCCAAAAATGATTCTTTACTTTTTAAAATCGCTCAGGATGATTTTTACGAATTGCTCGAAGAACGCCCCGAATTGATGCGGAACATCATTAAGGCTCTTTCGCAACGAATCAGGGTACAGAATCAGAAAATGGTAGCAAAATAATGTAGAACGAGCTATAAACTCGCTCTACAAAGAAGACAAATTATTCAATAATTCTCCTTTTATCTGCTTGATACGGTCGTTGAAGCTAATATTCTTGAAATCAACACCAGTTTCGCAAGTAGCAGCCAGATAGTCGGTTACATATTTTTGGTGTGGCACTCGTTTGCCAGATTCTACGCTAATGTACTTACTGGTAGTCCACATCACGTTTTTTAGTTCGTTTTTACTATCATCAGTCATAAAATATTCGGTAACGAGCGTATCGGCATCAAAATAAATGATTCTCGAATAAATCCTTATCCATTCACTCACATTGGCTGGTCGCAAATAGGCAATCTGATGTTGATAAACTACCCAGCTTGTACGGTAATTCTTAAAAACTTCCGAAAACTTAAAACCATAAAGTTTGGCAACTTGGTCTTCGCGGGCATTGAAATAATAATCAAAATACTTTGAGTTATTCAGGTGTTGCAGAGGGTCGCAATCCTGAAAACGTATGATAGCCCTCGACTCGGTGATTTTTGGGTATTCTTTACCCACCACAAATTCAAACATAAATGATTTTAGTTTTTTGACCCACAAAAATAAACCTTTATCTTAATTTTGTATTCACATTTTTGAATTTACCGATTTGCCAATGAGAGTTTTAATTGCCGACGAAATGCACCTGAGTTTACTGCCAATGCTTCAAAATAAAGGTTTTTTGTTTGATTATCAGCCACTTATCACACGCAAGGAGATACTCGATGTCATCAATAACTACGAAGGGCTAATCATCCGCAGTAAAACAAAAGTGGATGTCGAGTTTTTAGATGCTGCTTCCAATCTAAAGTTTATCGCTCGGGCAGGAGCGGGACTCGATTTGATTGATATTGAAGAAACCCAACGCCGGAAAATAGAGATTTTTGCGGCAAATGAGGGTAATCGAGTTGCGGTGGCCGAACACGTTATCGGGATGTTGCTTTGCTTACTCAATAATATCCGAGTCGCTGATGCTCAGGTACGGCAAGGAGTTTGGCTGCGTGAAGAAAACCGTGGATACGAACTCATGAACAAAACTGTCGTGATAATTGGCTATGGAAATAACGGAATGGCAACAGCCGAACGGTTGAAAGGTTTTGGGTGCAAAGTTTTGGCATTTGATAAATTTAAAAGTGATTTTTCGGATGAATTTGCAACTGAATCTTCGATGGACCAAATCTTTGAAGAAGCCGATGTTGTCTCGTTGCATATTCCGTTAACCGACGAAACCCACAAAATGGTCAATCAATCTTATTTTGATAGATTCAAGAAAAATATCTACTTTATAAACGCAGCTCGCGGAGAGATTGTCGAATTAGCCGATTTGGCGAATTGTATTGAGTCTGGTAAGGTCAGAGGGGCGTGTTTGGATGTTCTCGAAAATGAAAAGCTAAATAAACTTACTGCAGAACAAAAAGCCGCTTTTGATTATTTGTCAAAATCTGATAGGGTAATTCTGACGCCTCATATTGCAGGCTGGACCCACGAAAGTTATGTCAGAATCAACGAAGTTATGCTGCAAAAAATCCGACAGTTTCTTCTAAAATAAGTCTTTTTCTCTCGGTTTTGCTAAACTTAAAGCAGGTGCCTAATTGCACAATAATTATGCCATCTCTGTATAAAATTCTGTTGAAGTTATTAAACGGATATGTTTTAGATTTAATAAATTCGCTATTTGTGTGTTTTAACTATTTTTAAAGAATTTTATTAAATCTTATTAAGCGGATATATTCTTATTAATTGCTATTCAAAACTACCATTTTTGATTGTTATAGTTATGTAAAATATTGGAATAGTTATATTTTATTATTGCCAATTATTTTTAATCTTGATGATAAATCACGAAATGGCACAGATTTTTCTATAAAAAGAGTGGGACATCGTAATGTTCACACCATCCCTCCTGAAAACGAGTTTTGTGCTTTCCTGACAATCTCATGAACAAAGCTCGTTGGATGGAGGGGTTGGTGTTGAATCCCTGACTTTAAAAAATGATTTGCAATAAATCAGATAGCAAAAGTACTTCTTGGGTTACATCAGGTACTTTTTAGTCATGACTACAAACAGATTTCTTACGGCAAGACCGTAGAATTTCTCAAAATATTAGATGGTTTGCACTCTTTACGGGGTCGGCCAAAAAGTTTTCACTCAATAGCAACCGGGTAAATGGGGGTAGATTTTCTGCCCTTGTTTCTTTTTTAGGGGGCTTTGACACCCCCTAAAATTTCTTTCACTTGTTAATTTTTCACTTTTGGAATTGTTAATTTTTCACTCAACCGTTGTTTTCACTCAATCGGGTAAAATGGTCTCAATAGAATTTTAAAATCACTTTTAGAA
>JALOLV010000296.1 GCA_025455785.1 Spirosomataceae bacterium
GATGGAATAATCGAAGATTAAAAAAGAAAAAAGATGAAAGAAGACGATTTAAAGATGAATGTTTGGAATACGATGTTATTCACGAAATTTTACATAAATATGCTCATCGTAGAGTTTGCCTTCTTTGACCAATGATTTTTTGAGAATGGCTTCTTTCTCGAAACCTGCTTTTTCGAGAACTCGCATCGAAGCTGGGTTGTACTCAAAAACTCCTGCATAAATTCGGTTGATTTCGTATTGGGTAAAAGCGTGATTTACCACTTGCTTGATGGCTTCGCTGATGATGCCTAAACCCCAATATGGTTCGCCGAGCCAATAGCCAATCTCAACGTTTTTACGGTAAATATCCTCTTTTAAGAGTAGCCCGATTCCGCCAACGGCTTTGCCATCGTATTCGATAGCGTAGTTTTCGGATTGGTTATGGGCAAATTTTACCCAATCGTGGGCATCGGCAAGTGTATATCATTTACCCAAATTTTATGGTTGTTGGCCAATGCCGCCAAAGAGGCTTCGTCGCCTACTTGCCACTTGCGAAGGGTAAAATTTGGGGTCATAGATGGTTTATTAAGAATTGCTATTTGTTGTCGAAAAGTTGACCAAGTTAGATATTTGTTACTCGCATAAACCCACCCCGCCCGAGCGGGGATTTTTTTAGTTGGGCGAATGCAATTCGCCCCTACCTCTCTTCAAAATTTAGTTCGTTTGCTTCTAATATATTTTGGATACGTCCAGAATAATTAAAGACAAAAATCAATTCTTTTTTCGGAATCTCGCCGTCTTCATCTGCCCAACGCCAATCTTCGCAAGTGGCATCGAGGCTATCGAGTAGAGTAGCTAACTTGCTCGGATTTCGCTCTTTGAGAATAAATTGCTCCGAATCTTCGATGTAAATTGCAATGCGTTCATCTTCGAGCCAAGATAAATCGTTAAGCATTTCTTCGAGCGAATCGAGGTTGAATCCGAATGAATCAGGAAATTCGAGTGCCTCAGCGATTTCTTCGTAAAAACCCCTAAGCGTCTGGATTTTCTCCGATTCGAGCGGAATTACCGTATAATCTTGAAATTTATCTATTTGATTGGTAACAATAAAATTAGCTGCCATGAAATACTTGTTTAGTATCGTTTACCTCATCCTTTCATTCCTTCTCCTGATGGATAAAGAGGGACTCGGAATTAGAGAGTTTATCCTTCAAAACCGATTTTGGCGTGCGAACCATCGCAAAAAGGTTTGTTTTGCGAACCACCACAACGACAAAACGCTGTTACTTTATGTTGTTTTTTCTCATTTCCGGCTGCGTCTTTGATGGTCAGATTACCATAAACAATTAATGGGCCATTTGCCAAAACCTCGACCACGGTATCGTTTTCGACCTCGACTTTACCTACTTGTTCGTCGTTCATGTAGTAAGACAAAGCCCCCGAAGGGCACTTTTTGATTTGCTCTACAATCGCTTCGGTTTCTGCCCCTTCGATAGTCACCCACGGACGCTTACGAGGGTCAAAAACCTGCGGAAGTTGCTTAAAACAGATGGCTGAATGAATACAAACGTGCGGTTGCCAAACTACCGTAACTTCGCCGTTGGTATATTTTTTTGTAATTTTCTTTTGCTCTTCCATGTTGAATGATTTTTTTACCTCTATCCCTTTCATTCCCTTTCTCCCAATGGAGAAAGGGAGGGACACGAAGACTTTAAATATCAATTTTTAAATCTGAAATTTATTTACTGTATTTGGCAATATGCTCTTTGATTTTGGCAATTCGGTTTTCGGGACTTGGGTGCGAACTCATGAATTCATCGCGTTGAGCTCCGCCGCTGGCTTCTGCCAAAATTTCCATTACCTGAATCATCGCTTCAGGATTATAACCAGCCTGAATCATGTATTTTACGCCAAATTCGTCGGATTGTAATTCGTCTTTACGTCCAAACTTCATCTGCTGGATTTGGGCTACGTATTGGGCGATTTGTCCGCCGCCCATTCCGCTGTAAGGGTCAGTCGTAGCAGTGGCTACCGCACCAACGAGTCCTTGATAAAAACTACTTTGAGCCATTTGTTGAGCCGAATGACGGTGGATAACGTGTCCGATTTCGTGACCGAGAACCCCTGCCAATTGGTCTTCTGATTTGAGTCTGCCGAGCAAGCCTGCCGTGATAAAGATTTGTCCACCGGGTAAGGCAAACGCATTGACGGTTTGGTCATCGGCCAAGACATGGAAATCGAACTGATATGGCTGCTGAACCCCCTTTGCTTTTGCTTCGGCTTCTACTTGCTTGACGAGTTTATAACCCACGGCCTTGGCCTGTTGCTGTACTTCGTTGTCTTGGTAGAGACCTCCGTATTCTTGGGCCATTTGCGGGGCCGATTGCAGCCCCATCGCTACTTCTTGCTCGGGTGTGAGGTCTATGTGTTGTTTTTCGCCCGTGATTGGATTTACTTGGTTTTTGCTGTAATAGCCAAACACAGCTATGAGGGCCATCACGACCCCGATGATTAGTCTAAATTTTAGTCCACCAGATTGTTGCATAAACGTAAAGGTTCAAAAGTTCTATGTTCAAAGTTCAATGATTTTGAGTGGTTTTCAAAGATTACCCAATAATTCATTCCATTTTTCTTTGTGTATAATTTTTAATTCTTTGTCTATCTCAATTAGTTTCGAGTAATTAGATACAAAATCAGTGAGATTGGTAATTAATCGTAAGTAATATTTTAGAGTTGGAATAATTCCATTTATAATTATCTGACAGCCGTGTGTAATTTTGATATTTTCGATTAACTCTGCAATTGTATCAGAATCTTCTCTCTTTATGCCTTTGTGAGATAAAATGTAATAACGATTGGGGTTAAATCGCATTACTTTTTCAATAGCAACTCTCACGATTGTAATATCAATTTCTTTATCAAGTTTAATTTCAATGGCTTCGAAGACTGTATTGTTTTTTAAAATCTGAATATCACCAGCCGTTTTTGAACTTCTATCAGACGCAGTGTTACTCCCCAACCTATCTAATTTGCAGTTTTCGTACCTTTTTATTTCGTTTATCAAAACCTCGTATACTGCATAGAATGCCAAAACGGGTAGTTTTGAACCGCCGTGAATTCTGTAATAAAAGTCAAAGTGTTGTGAAAGAATCTCAATGATTTTAGAAATTGTAATCTTCTCGGGATTTTTTAATGGATTTATAGCTACTGTATTTGCTTTTGCTGTCTGGATGGCATAATTAAGAATTAGTCGCAAAACATTTTCACTGACCTCAGGGTGGTGCTGAACAAAATCTATGGTATTGAGAAAGGCTTCTTTTACGTTTTTGTCTGAAATTTTTCCTTGATATTCAAGTGTGTAAGGATAAGGCTGTTCGAGTGAACGAGTCAGCCACCCACTTTCTGCCATAGATGGTAAACCCAATTCTTTTAAAGTAGGGGTGATATATTTGGTGTCAATGCTACGCCCCGAAAAGCCATTTTTTATTTCTACTTGATGATTCCGAATATCTTGTTTGGCATCAATCAACTTGTGTGTAATTAATGTTACAAGTACAGTAAAAACACCTTTTTGTTTGGTAATATTAATGCCTATAATATCAATAAAATCAAGGTATTTCTGTGGTATATTTCTAATATCATCAACTGAAAAGGAGCATTTGTAAATTTCCAACAATTTCTGTTTGTGGTTCATCAATTAATAGATTTTGTTTGAGGATAGATTTAGCAATTTCTTCGATTACAGGTATTGCAACTGAGTTTCCAACCTGGCGGTAGTTTTCAGATAAACGTCTATGTTTTTTAAAATTTTCTGGAAACCCCATTAACCTGTAACATTCATTTATGGTTAATTTTCGGACAATATCTTGTTCTGGAATGTATATAAAAAAACGTCCAGAAGTTTCTTGTGATGGTATTGTAGGATGCACACCATCAATCGAATATATTCTATTAGGTTGCCGATGAACACGAGAAAGATGTTCGGTATTGGGTCTAACACCTTTTCTCCATGTTCCTTTATTTCGATAACCAGCAAAAAGAAGACCTGTTTCTTGTTCTCTTATTTGTTCGATAAGGGTATATTCAGACTTGTCTAAAATCTCAAAATCTCCCTCATTATCCAAAAAATCCCTCAATTTTGGAGTCGTTTTTTTTCTAAGTTTACTGAAGTCAAAAATTTTATACTTAGATGCAATAATAAAGATTCTCTCTCGGTTTTGTGGAACGCCAAAATCTTTAGCATTTAATATTTTATAACTTACTTTATATCCTAAATTCTTGAGAGATTCTATAATTACTTTGAAAGTTCTTTTTTTGTCATGATGAATCAAATGCTTAACATTTTCGAGAACCACAACAGAAGGTTGCTTTTGCTCTATTATTTGACAAATATTGAAAAATAGCGTTCCACGAGTATCTTCAAAACCTAATTTTCTTCCTGATATACTAAATGGCTGGCAGGGAAATCCTGCCAGCAATATATCAAAATCGGGTAAAAATTCAGGTTCAATCTTTGTAATATCTCCGAATGGTTTTTCACCAAAATTTTGTTCATAGACCTCTTGACAGGCTGAGTCAATCTCTGACGTAAAGACACATTCAAAGCCTGCACGTTCGAATCCTGTACGAAATCCTCCAATTCCCGCAAAAAGGTCAATAAATTTCATGAATTTTTGTTATAAATTTTTACAAATGTAAGAGATTCATTTCAAAACCGACAAGGCCGCATCAATGTAAGTGAAGTTCTCGGGCTGAAAATGATGGATGTATTTTGTTATCTTCGATTCGCCCAGACGAACAACTACG
>JALOLV010000028.1 GCA_025455785.1 Spirosomataceae bacterium
GCGGTTGTACGTGGAACTGGCGAAGTATTGCGTAATATCGAAAAATACCGAGCAGTAATTGTTCAATAGTAATATTAGTTTCATAGTTTCAAAGTTTCGGGCCAGTACCTCGAAACTTTGAAACTCCCAAACTTTGAAACTTCTAAGTTATGTCTCAACTCATCCGGCTCATATACAAGTCGAGAAACTTCCTTTTATTTGTTATCTTAGAGATTCTCAGCTTTTGGCTGTTAATTAAAAATAATAGCTATTGGGATGTTTCGTTTTTTAATACTTCAAATTATTACGCTGCAAAGACTCTCGAAAGTTCAAATTATATCAAGACATACATGAATTTGGGCGATGTCAATCAACAGTTGGCATTAGAGAACGCCGAGTTGCGAAAGCGTGTAACGGCCATGCAGCAAATGGGTGCAAGACCACAAGATGCCTACAAGGTAGATTCGGCCTTTGCAACTCGTTTTCAATTTAAGATTGCGAAAGTTGTCAATAATACAACAAACCTTACTGATAATTATCTTACACTTGATAAAGGTACACTCGATGGCATCGAGCCGGGGATGGGTGTTATTTGTCCGCAAGGAATCGTAGGTCAGGTGATGTCATGCTCCGAACACTTCTCGAGGGTTTACTCTATTCTACATTCAAGATTTGAGGTTTCGTCGGAAGTAAGAAATAAAACACTTAGAGAAAGAAACGAGAAGGCTCTCGGTATTGGTAAATGGACTGGCCCAAGCCCAAGAGTGATTAACTTGACAACAATTGACCGCTTTAAACCAATCAAACAAGGTGATTCGGTGGCGACATCAGAGCAAAACTCAATTTTTCCGCCGAACGTGATGCTTGGTAAAATCCGCAAGATTGGCACAAAACAAGACCAACCATTTTATGACATTGAGGTCGAGCTTTCGACAGACTTTCCGAATCTTACCTACGTATATATCGTAGAAAATAGATTGAAAAAAGAACAAGATAAACTCGAAGCCTCATCTACCCAAAATAATCAATGAATTCTCAGCAAGTCATAAAGTTATCACTGACCTTTTTGATATATCTGGTTTTACAGATATTCATTATCCGCAATTTTGTATTGCTCGATGTAGCTTTTTGCTTTGTATATATTGCGTGTATTTTGCTTTTGCCCAATGAGGTAAGCACGAGTATTATCTTGCCGATTGCTTTTTTGGTTGGCCTGACCGTAGATATTTTTTATAACACGGCTGGGGTTCATGCTTCGGCTTCGGTACTGCTTGGGTATCTAAGAGGTTCGGTAATCAAATACTTATTCCCGACCAAGGGCCTTGATACTGAGATAATTATATCGCTCAAAGACATGGGTGGCGAGCGATTCATCCGTTATGTAGCTACACTTACGCTTGCCCATCACACGATGCTCTTCTTTGTTGAGGCAGGCAATTTTAGTTTATTTTTGATAACGGTCGTCAAAATTATTTGTAGTGTTGTGTTTACAACAGTTATGATTTTTTTGATTCAGTATCTTCGTAGAGATTAGAAAAATATCATAGATTTGGGGCAGATTACACAGTTAATTCGAGGATGTTTTTAGTATGTAGTTTGATGATAAACGAATAACAATTAACTTTTTTTGATTAACTATTCTTTTCATCCAAATGCCCCCAATTCTTTCTCCAAAAATTGATATTTATGCACTCTGGATGTTTCTGGGTATCATTCAGGCGTTTTTCTTGGCGTATTTCTTCATTTTTAATAAGCGGGGCAACACACTCGCCAACTGCTACCTCGGAATTCTCCTCATAGTTTTTGGGTTGTGCCTCACAGAAATCTTGCTTTGTTATACAAACTATATGTTTTCGGTGATTCACCTAATTGATTTTTCAGAAGCTGGCAACTTCCTTTTTGCACCACTCATTTATCTGTATCATCGTTATTATTTAGGCAGGTCATTCTCTCCAAAAGACTTTTGGCATTTTGCTCCGTTTGTAATTTATTTGATTTATCTTTTTGCGACGTTTTATCTGAGAGAATTTCCCGTAAAGTACAATGCTTATCTAAATGCTTACCACAATGGTGGCAATCATCCAGAACTGAAACTACTCTCTGCCGAGTATAATTTACCAGCGTATATTTATAGAATCCGAGGTTTTGTAAATGAGATGATGCTCGTACAGATGTTTATTTATATCGTAGTTGGTTTTGCGGCTTTAGTAACAGAGGCTAAGGCCGAGAAAATGCCTTTTTGGTCGGACCAAAACCCAGCTTTTGTATGGTGTCGTCGTGGACAAATCTACTCTCTTGTAGCCGTGGTTGTGTTTATTTTGGTCAAATTACTTCATCACAATGACTTAGGCGACCACTTCATAGCGGCTTATCTAACACTAATTATTTATGCTCTTAGTTTTACATTGATGAAACAATCGGCTTTTTTTTATCAAAAAAATGTAAAAAAATACGAAAAATCATCGCTCACAAATGAAATTCAAGAAAATACACTGGCTAAACTCCGGAATCTGATGGATACCGAAAAACCGTTTCTGAATCCTAATTTTTCATTGCCTAATTTATCAAAACGCCTTTCGGTTTCGCCGCATCATCTCTCACAAATTCTGAATGAATCACTTGAGCAATCTTTCTTCGATTTCACGGCTCAATACCGAATCGGGGAGGCTAAACAGATTTTAAAAAACCCAGAAACTCAATCAATTAAAATCGAAGAAGTTGCCGAAATGGTCGGATACAATTCCAAATCGGCATTTAATACAGCATTCAAAAAATTAACTGGCAAAACGCCATCCGAATTCCGCAATGCTTAGAATCATTGTTCGACTTTATAGGGTAGAACATCAATCAGATAAAAACGAACTTCAAAAGCCCAGTTTTTGTAGCAAATTTGTCGAAAAACAATAATTATGAAAAATCGACAACACTACATTGACTGGATTCGGGTCATTGCCTTCGGGCTTCTTATTTTTTATCATAGCGGAATGTTTTTTGTGAGCTGGGGCTGGCACGTAAAAAACAATATTATCGCCAACGATTTCAAGATTTGGATGGGTTTTATCAACCCGTGGCGGCTTTCGCTGCTTTTCTTTATTTCGGGAGTAGGGGTGAGTTTTGCGATGAAGTCTCGAACTGGGCTACAATTTATTGGTGAACGTACCAAGCGTTTGCTTTTACCGCTGGTCTTTGGGATGTTGGTTATTGTCCCGCCACAGATATACTTTGAACGTCTCCAAACCCACGCTTTTTCGGGTAGTTATGCAGCTTTTTATGCGAGTGTTTTTCAATTTGTACCATATCCTGAAGGTAGTTTTAGTTGGCATCATTTGTGGTTTGTGGCGTATCTTTGGGTGTATTCGATAATTGCAATACCGATTTTTATTTGGCTGCGAAAAAGCCAGATTTTTCGATTTGAATCTAAAGAAAGCAAGGCTAATTTTCTTGAAATAATACTATTTTTCTTGCCACTCTCTGCAACGTATTGGTTGTTAAAGCAACATTGGCCAATTACGCATAATCTAACTGCCGATTGGTATAACTTTGTATTGTCGTTTTTACTTTTTATTTATGGGTATATTATTGGTAATCAATTAGTTGTTTGGGATTCGCTGGAGAAGTATCGAATCTATTTTATAGCAATTGCTATATTTTTGATTGGATTGAGTAAGAGTTATGATGCACTTTTTGGAGCGATTCCAGAAGATGGTATTGGGATTCTAATATTTAATGGAATCTTGAAAATGTTATTTATTTGGTGTACGATTTTGGGCATCTGCGGGTTCGCCAAATATTACCTCAACTTCGAGAATCGGTTTGTCAAATACGCCAATCAGGCCGTTTATCCGTTTTATATTTTGCACCAGACCATAACCGTTACGATTGGGTTTTACATTGCCGATTGGCAGATGGGAGTGATTCCGAAATTTGCGATTTTGGTAGTCGGAACTTTTGGGTTTTCGTTTTTGATTTACCATTTTATTATCAGACCATTCAAGCCGATTCGGTTGTTATTTGGGGTTAAATAGCGTTTTGAAACGAAATAAAAGTTCGTTCTGCAACTTATTCGTATATTTGCGAAGTTTTCAAAAAATGATTCATCCTTTGGTTGAGAAATCAAAGTATGATTTTTTATTATGTCGCTCAATAATATTAATTTCGATAAATCTCCCGATGGATTAATTCCGGCTATTATTCAAGATGATTTGACTGGAAAAGTGCTGATGCTTGGTTACATGAACCAAGAGGCGTTGGAAAAAACTCAATCCGAAAAAATTGTAACGTTTTTTAGCCGAAGTAAACAACGACTCTGGACAAAAGGCGAAACTTCGGATAATTTTCTGCACGTAAATAATATTTTACTTGATTGCGACGGCGACACGATTCTGATAAAAGCAACTCCTGCAGGTCCAACCTGCCACACAGGAGCCGATACTTGTTGGCAAGAACAAAACGATGGTAAAGTGCTGTTTATCAACCGTTTGAAACACTTGATTCGTGAACGTAAGAATAATCCAAGCGAAGAATCTTACACGAGTAAGTTGTTTAAAAGAGGAACAAACAAAATCGCTCAGAAAGTAGGAGAGGAGGCAGTAGAGCTTGTAATTGAGGCCAAAGACGACAACAAAGACCTATTTTTGGGCGAAGCCGCAGATTTATTGTTCCATTATTTGGTGTTATTAGAACAAAAAAATGTAGATTTGGACGAAGTGATTGATACACTCATAAAACGTCATAAATAATGATTAACTACCTCATTCGACTCGCTATTTGTGCGGTGGTGGTTTACTTATCGCCACGCTTCCTATCGGGTATTCATCTCGCTCAAGATTCCTACACCACTGCATTTATTGTAGCATTGGTGATGAGTTTGCTCAATACATTCCTAAAACCAATCTTGAGCTTTTTTTCATTTCCGATTACCGTATTCACTCTTGGGCTTTTTGCATTGGTGATAAACGTGATAATTGTTTACATCTGTGCTAAACTCGTTGATGGTTTTAGCGTTGATGGTTTCTTACACCCACTGATTTTTAGTTTTGTACTTTCGATAGTCAATTCGATTGTGAGTTCTTTCCAAGAATAATCTCGGTTGGGCGATAGATTAAACGTTTTGTTGGTCTATCGCCCGATTTTTGTTTGTCAAAATCTATATCTTACTTGCAATTTTACTTGTGTTTGGTGCGGAACACCCAACTCATCATTACCACTTCCGATATTATCACGGGCCTCATTAGGCTGAATCTGCGTTCGGGCAACCCTCATCCACAAATCAAGATTTCGGTTTATACCGTACCGAGCAATTAGGTAAGTTCTAAATCCTTTACCATAATAAGCAGGAAACGAAACAGCGTACAAAACATCATTCTCAAAAGCATAAACCCGGGTGTCGTAATCTTGCGTATTGAAGTAGGCAATCCGACCTTTCAATTGTAGCTTCTTGATATTTCCCTCAATATCCTGCATGAGAGCATAACCCTTTGACTTTGAGGCGTTTTGGTATTGAAATGTATTTAGCTGAATCCTACTTTGCACCTTAAAAGTACGGTTGAGGGCATACTCAAAATTGGCGATTACGTTTTGGCGAATTGTATTTGTCAGAATATCCGTTTTGGTAGTATTATTCGGTAGATTTCGTTGTTTGTGTTCTTCGTGGAATTGCGTGTAGAATGTCACTTTTTTATTAGGTTGATAGGTAATTCTGAATAAATAATCAAATCCTTGCGATGGAGCATCAACCAAAAATCGAAGCCAATCAGACTTGAATCTATCGTAGAATGTACTGAAAATCAATCCTTTTCGTGGCGTATATTTCAGGCCCCAATAAATCCCTTTTTCGTTGATACTTCGACTACCTTCGGCAAAAGCATTACCATAAAAACTGTGAAAGTCTTTGTCGTAGTGCCGTAGATTTAGGGCAAATTCTACCTGCTTGCTTAAAGCCGCAATCAAGCCACCTACTGCCCCGATTCCGCCACTACTCGAACGTGCAACCTCGCCAAAGAAATTGATATTTTGCCAATTGTAAGTAAAATTCGAGCCAATTACGGTATTTTGTTTACCGCTAAATTCAAACTTATTGTAGAGTTGTGGGCTACGTTGTAGTGTTGCATCGAAGTTTGTGTGGAGTGTCGTAAAGCCGATTTGCCCATTTTTTAGATGATAAACGGCGTTTATACCAATGTTTTGTTCTTGAATCTGATTTTTTTTGGCGATTTCGTTCTCGGTTCGGTGAAAACCAGTCGTCAGAATTGAACTGAAATATTCCTCCCGTTCGCCCGTAGTTTCACTTACATTCGCATCTCGTTTATTGTATGCCACAAAACCCGTGAGTTCAATATTTCGGTATTGATAAGTAGCGGCACCACCTCTAAAAAATCCACCTTCGAGCAGCGAACCGTAAGGTTTTATGCCAATATTGCTTCGTCGAGCCGTCGTGATGGGTTCGCCACCTTTGCCGATGTAAAAACCGGCCGATGTGATTAAGCCCTGACCAATCTGTACTTGGTAGTCGCCGAGCGTAATGTTCTTCCAGTTTCCTTTGTTTTTGAGTTGGAGGTGAAAAGTATAAAAATCAAAATAGCTTTGTTCGCCAGCGTCTTTTTCGGCAATAAAATTTAGGCTAAAATCTTTAGGGTGGCTTAGTCGATACCTAAAATAAGTACGCTGTGGCGAGCCGAGGTATTTGCCATTCTGAAAACCTTTCGATTGCTCCAAAATTTGGTCTGCCCGTAGCACTACATAATGCTCGGTGGCTCTTCCGTAAATTCCTAAAAATGAACTACTGGAAAGCCTATCACGGACCTCGACAAAGGGTAAAATTTGTCTGATAATCTCTAAATCGAAGTTTGGAATGGCTTGTAGCTCATAAATACTCAATAAATCTCCGTTTTTTTGCCGATAATCGAGCAAACTTTTAATCTGAATCTCTGATAAAATATACATCGAAGCCAAGTCTTCGTAGGTGGCTCGGTTTAAATCAATCGGGTTTTGATAAAGCTGGTACAGTGATTCGTAAAGGTCTTCGTAATTGGCATTTTCTTGTTGAATCGGTTGTAGTTTTTGGATGAATTCATCCAAATTGATTTCAGGTTTTTTGGGAGTTTGGGCAATTGATAATTCAGAATAAAATAGTATAATCGACAAATAAAATACCCAAAATGGCTTATTTTTCAAAGGAAAAAGAGGATTTTTAATCAAAAATATTGTGTTTATCATGGCTTTACCTCCTTGTCAATCAATTGATAACTCAATGATAAATGATGCGAAAAACCAAGCGATTGGTGTGTATTGGCAGCGTAGTCGAAAATGAGATTTTTCTTGGCAAATCCAATTCCGAAATGAGCATTGTTTATTTTGGATGTAATGCCCGTTCTCAAATAAACATTCTGAATGATTTGATATTCAAGGCCAGCTTTTACAACGGTTGGTAAACTCAGATTTCTTTCGGCTTCTACGGTTATTAGAATCTGTTTGGCTGGCAAAAATCCAATTCCCAATCGAATAATTGTTGGAATACGCTGGGTTTCAAAAAGTTTACCACCAGTGAGGTTTGAAGCATGGAATCCTGCGTGCAGTTTTGATGAAATCTTTGAGATTACGCCAAATTCGGTAATGAACGTCTTGCGAGATGCCAAATTTTCGATGACAGCTTGTAGGTAATTAACCTTTGCACCGAGCGAGAACCGTCCGATACCTTTGCCAAGAGCCAAACCGATTCGCTGCTCATTGTAGAGTTTATCGCCAAAACGGTCTATCCCAAAACCAATATTGACAGGTTTTGAGTTGTAATTGCCTGATATTGAAATAGTTTGCAAGCCAGAAACCCCAAATCTTGAATGATACGACGTATTGACAAAGCTATTTTGTAGAAACCCCAAACCTGCGGGATTGTTAAAAACCGAATGACGGTCAGCCACCGAAACAAGCGAGTTCCCCATAGCCCAAGACCTCGCTCCAATAGGGTAAGGCTCGCCTGTGGCGTAAATAAGAGTAGGTAAAAACAGCAGAAAGTAAATGTATCTCACAAATTGTTAGGATTGATTCAAACCAAAAATAGAAAATTATTGATTAATTCAAAAAACAAATTGTTTTTGATACTTTAGCTACTACTCATAAGTGCTTTATTATCAGTAGATTATTTAATTTTTGGGTTTATGTTTCAAATCGTTTGGGTCGGTACTATTTTTTTATGCTTAATGTTTAACATTTTTTAACTACTTGTGTATCTGCATATTTTAAAAACCCATCTATTTTCGTAACTTTGTATCCCTAATTTTATTTTTTAAGCCTAAAAATCTCTTTACGCTTCATTAAAATAAGATTTTGACAAGTTTATTGAAAATTATTCTTATTAATCGTAATTTGATTATTTATAAATCGAATTTCGCTAAAAAGTTTGACGGGAAAACAATCAACCGTTAGTATGTAATGATGAAAGAAATGCTTGACAAGAGCAATTTGCCACGACATATCGCCGTTATTATGGATGGGAACGGCCGATGGGCAAAGAAGCAAGGAGCGATGCGTATTTTCGGACACCACCACGGTATTCGTTCGGTTCGTGAAACTGTTGAAACTTGTGCAGAGCTGGGCATTCAATATTTGACTTTATATACGTTCTCGACCGAAAACTGGGGAAGACCCAAGCTCGAAGTCGAAGGAATTATGCAATTGTTGGTCAAGACGATTCGAGAGGAGGTTCCACAGTTACACAAAAACAATGTTCGCCTGAAATCTATCGGCGAAATCAACGATTTACCCAAAAAAGCCCGTAGAGAATTGCTCGAAGCCATTGATATGACCAAAGAAAACACTGGTCTTACGCTCACTTTGGCATTGAGTTATAGTGGTAAATGGGAGATTATTCAGGCAACCAAACAGATTGCCGAACAAGTGAAAGCAGGCGTTATCAATGTCGAAGATGTAAACGAACAACTTTTTGCAAAGCATCTCGCTACCGAAGAAGCCCCCGATGTAGATTTGTTGATTCGTACAGGCGGCGACCATCGCATCAGTAATTACCTTTTGTGGCAAATTGCTTATGCCGAATTGATTTTTATGGATGATGTCTTCTGGCCAGAATTCAGAGCAAACCATTTGTATGAAGCTATTTATTCATACCAAAATCGTGAAAGAAGATTTGGTAAAACAAGTGAGCAAGTAGTGGCAACTCAAACAGCCTAAGTCGAATTGCATTAGATTTAAAAATATTGATTACCAACGAATTATCCTATAGATGAAATTCCAAAAACTTCTTTACCTATCAGTTTCTCTACTTATAAGTGTGGTGGCTCAAGCTCAGTTACGCTTGGGGGTGGGGCAGAGTTATGCCAACCAAAAAATTGATATTGATTATGCCCGCCCAGCAGAGTATATCATCGCAGGTATTACTGTAAGTGGCGTAAAATTCTTAGACCCAAACACGCTTATTTCGGTTTCGGGTCTCAACGTAAACGACCGAATCACGGTACCGGGCGAACGCATCAGCACGGCGATTCGCCGATTGATGGAGCAAGGTATCATCGAAGATGTGGCTATCAATGTTACTAAAATCGAATACGACAAAATCTTCCTTGATATTAATCTGAGAGAACGCCCTCGTCTGCAAAAATTCACTTATCAGGGTATTCGCAAGGGCGAGATTGATGCTATTACCGAAAAGGTTAAAGGAAACAAAGGTAAAGTTATTACCGATGCTTTGATTAAAAATATTCAACTCACAATCAAGCGTTATTACATCGACAAAGGTTTTTTGAATACCAAAGTCCAAATCAAGCAAGTTACCGATACTTTGAGAGCCAATAACGCAACTTTGATTGTAAATATTGATAAACAAAATAAGGTTAAGATTAATGATATTCAGCTTACGGGTGCAACCGAAATGCCTGAGTATAAACTACTCGCAAAACTCAAAAGTACAAAAGAAAGAGCCCCGCTTCGTATTTTTACTCCATCGAAGTTTATTCCTAAAAAATTTGATGAGGATAAACAAAAATTAATCGAATTCTACAACAAGAAAGGCTACCGTGATGCCCAAATCCTGACGGATTCTACGTATTCGCCCGACGGAAAAAATCTTAATGTTGTCTTGAATATAAATGAGGGCCATCGTTATTTTTATCGAAATATCACATGGACAGGTAATTATCTTTACAAAGAAGATTTCTTGAATCAGGTTTTGGGAATTAATAAAGGCGATTTGTATAATCCAGAAGATTTGAACAAAAAAATCAACGGAATCCCCCAAGTTGATATTAGTTCGCAATACATGGATAGAGGTTATCTTTATTTCAGATGCGACCCAGTTGAAGTTGCGATTGAGGGCGATTCGATTGATATCGAAATGCGAATCTTTGAAGGTAAACAAGCTACAATAAATCGTATTGTATTAAACGGTAATACCAAAACCAGCGACCACGTAGTAATGCGAGAAATTCTGACAAAACCCGGTCAGAAATTCAGTAAAACCGACTTGATAGAAACCACTCAAATGCTATCAAAGTTGGGCTATTTTGACCCGCAGAAAATCGAACCTAAGCCTGTCCCACAGGCTGATGGGACAGTTGATATTCACTATAATGTAGAAGAGAAACCCAGCGATAACATCGAGCTTTCGGGCGGATGGGGTGGTCTTCAAGGTTTTGTAGGTACTTTTGGTATAGCATTTAACAACTTCTCGGCTCGAAATATCGGCAATCTCAAAAAATGGAAACCGCTTCCGGCCGGAGATGGACAGCGTTTGGCGATTCGTATGCAAGCCAGTGGGCAGTTTTTCCAAACATATTCGCTTTCGTTTACAGAGCCGTGGATTGGCGGTAAGAAACCAAACTCATTCTCGGTAAGCCTTTTCCATAGTGCTTCTGACAACAGAAGCTATCAGAGGAGACTCGAAAGATTTTATGAGCGTCAAGGAGGTTTTAATCCATTGCTTGGGGGCGGAGGTCTTGGATTCGGAGGAGGTTTCGGCGGCTTTGGTTTGGGTGGATTAAACAGTGGTTATTTCAAAAATACTGGTGCCACAGTTACTTATGGTAAACGCTTGAACTGGCCAGACCGTAACTTTAGTTTTAGTGCGGCATTATCATATCAAAGATATGATGTTGATAACTCGTTTTTTATTCCAGGATTTACAAAAGGTGTTGCCAATGATGTTTCTTTAAACTTTACAATATCAAGGTATAGTTTAGATAACCCACAGTTTACTCGCAGCGGTTCTACTATTAACTTGAGTGCAAACTTCAATCCTCCGTATTCGGTATTCAGAAATGGTACAGTTGAGAACCAATTCAAATGGCTCGAAGGACACAAGTGGATGTTTGATGCACAATGGTTTACACCAGTAGCTGGTAAATTAGTATTGGCCGTAAAAGCCCACATGGGTTTTTTGGGTAGATATACTTCTAAAACACCATTTAGTCCATTCGGTAGATTTATCTTAGGTGGTGCTGGTCTTGGTGCTCAGGGTACATTCAATGTTGGTTCCGAAATCATCGGTCTGAGGGGGTACGACGAGGGAATTGTCTATGTACCAACCCTTGAGCAATTACAGACGTTTGGCTCGGGTGGCTTTGCTAATCGACAAGGTGGGGTAGTTTACAGTAAATATGCGGCCGAGTTCCGTTATCCAGTATCGCTTAATCCACAAGCTACAATTTTTGCGTTGGCATTTGCCGAAGCAGGTAATAGCTGGGGAAGCTACAAAGACTTTAATCCGTTTAACCTACGACGTACGGCGGGTGTCGGGGCAAGAATCTTTATGCCAGCTTTTGGATTGTTAGGTTTAGATTTCGGGCAAGGTTTTGACCCAATTCCGGGTCTCACAAACCGTGGTTTGCGTAATTTTACATTTAGTATTGGTCAGCAAATCAGATAAGCATTTTTGGTGGCTCAATGTTAATCTATTGTTAATAAAATACTACAATGTATCCACCTGTGCGTTAGTACGTCAAAACAAACAAAAGCACAGATGCTAAGACAAGCGACCAAATACCAACCTTTTAATAAAAAAACTTTTAAATAAGCCATACATAGCATGAAAAAAGCATTATTTTTATTAGTTTTGTCGCTCGTTTCATGGGTAAGTGTAGCACAGAAGTTCGGCTACATTGATTCTGATTATATCACAAGCAAGATGCCTGAGTACAAAAAAGCTCAGGAAGATATGGAAAAGTACTCCGAAAAATGGGTACAGGATATTCAGACCAAAAGTACCGAATTAGAAAAAATGCGTCAGCAATTACAACAAGAAGAAATATTGCTTACACCCGAGATGAAACGTGAACGCCAAAAAGCGGTTGAGGATAAAGAGAATGATTTAAAAGAATTAAATAATAAAGTATTTGGGCTAAACGGGACGATTTTTCAGAAAAAGAAAGAATTGATGAAGCCTATCATGGACGACATCATAAGAGCTTGCGACAAAGTCGCTCGTCAAAAACAGTTGATGTTTCTTTTTGATAAAGCCTCAGACCTCAGTATGATTTACACCGACCCACGCCACGATTACACAGATTATGTATTGGAGGCAATGGGGATTTCGGCAAAAGAAAGCAAAACAAAAGAACCTGTAGCAACACCACAAAAAGGTGCAGCTATACAGCCTAAGAATAAAAATTAATTAATAAACCAACAGTATTGTTATCAAACCAAACCAAAAATAAGTACTCCAAATGAAAAACAAATTTTTTGCAGCTTTTATCGCACTTCTTGTAGCTGGTATCAGCGTAAACGCTCAAACTGCCATTAAAATCGGATACACAAATCTTGATTATATCTTGACAAATATCCCTGATGCTAAAGACGTTGAGGCAAAATTGAAAACCGAAAGTGCTCAATACGATAAATTGTATCAAGATAAAGTAGCAGATTTCCAGAAAAAACTCGGCGATTACGAGAAAAACGGTGCTACTATGTCGGCTGTAATTAAGGCAGACCGTGAGAAGGAATTGCAGAACTTGCAAAACTCTATCCAAGAGTTTCAGCAAAATGCACAGACAGAATTGCAACGTAAACAACAACAATTGTTGGCTCCGGTGCTTGAGAAAATCAACAAGGCTATCAATGAAGTAGCTAAAGAGAATGGCTATACGCACGTGTTCAATACCGATGCTGGCCCAGGTACAACAGCAATCTTGTTTGTAGCTCCGACAGAATCTGATATTTCGGATTTAGTATTCAAAAAGTTAGGTGCTACGCCTCCGGCAAAACAACCAGCGGCAAGTACTACGACTACTCCAGCTCCTAAGAAATAATCTTGATTTTGACTTAATTCCGAAAGCCGTAGATAACCTCTACGGCTTTTTTGTTGAAGATTCAAACAAAAATATGCTCGGAAAATAATATAGCATAGCCAATTATCTCCGAGCATTTGAAGTACTGCTCTTTCATCGGTTTTAGGTCGATGAGACTCTTTCTTGATGATTAATTATGAATGGGTACGATTAAAATTTTGTCGTACTCAATAGCAGTAAGAATAACAATGAGTGTGTGTGTAACTTTGGGGAGGACGTGTCGTAAAACTTATTCAAAATACATCAAATTTTGTTATTTATACAAGTAATATGCAATTTATTTATTGGGTGGTATCACTGGCCTCAAATCGTAGGTTGGATTTTCTCCGAAATCCATACTTAAATTTTGGATATAAAGGCTTTAACAAGACATTAACAAAAAACTTTTACGATTTTGTTTTGAAAAAGCGTTTTTAATACGAATTTAGCGGTGTAATTCAACCTCAAAGTTTTGAGCAGTATTTAAACTTATTCAGAGAAAATGAAAAAAACGATTTTAAGCCTACTTTTTGTTGCAGGAGTAGCGGCTACGACGGCAAAAGCACAGACGAAGATTCCACCAGATATTGAGAAATTATTGCAAAAAAATACTTGTTTAGCTTGCCACAAAGCAGACACTAAACTGGTAGGACCTGCGTACAAGGAAGTTATGCAGAAGAAAAAATACAAGGCAGAACAGATTGTGGAGCTTATTTATAAGCCAAAACCATCGAACTGGCCGGGGTATCCGGCGATGGCAGCTTTACCACAGGTTCCGAAAGATGAAGCCAAAAAGATTGCAGATTGGATTGTTACATTGAAGTAAAATAAAAAACCTCCAAGAGATTTAAAATCCTTGGAGGTTTATATTTTTATGGCTTCTAAGAAGATTAATCTTCTGCAACCACACTAACTTGTACTTTGTGCTTAACCTCTTTGTGTAGGTCAAGGATTGCAGTGTAATCGCCAACATTCTTGATGTCGTCAATTGCGATTTTCTTACGGTCAATATCAAAGCCTTTCTCTCTCAAGAAATCTGATACTTGTGTATTTGTAACACGACCGAAGATACGACCGCTATCGCCAGTTTTCATAGCAATAGTGATAACCATCTCGCCAATTTGTTCTGCAATAGCAAGAGCATCATTTTTGATTTTCTCTGCTTTGTGTGCCGCTTGTTTAAGGTTTTCTGCTAAAACCTTGCGGCTCGAACTTGTCGCTAAAATGGCGTAGCCTTGCGGAATGAGGTAATTACGAGCATACCCCGGTTTCACAGCTACTACATCATTTTTGTAGCCAAGTCCTGCTATATCGGTTTTTAATATTACTTCCATTTTTGTTTTGAGTTAATTGTGAATCGTTAATTGTGAATCGTTAGTTTCTGCAAAACATTCACTAATTCGTTAATTCACCCATTCACTAATTATTTAAGTCCGTCTGCTACAAATGGTAACAATGCTAAGTGACGAGCACGTTTTACGGCTGTCGATACTTTGCGTTGGAACTTGAGGCTATTGCCAGTCAAGCGGCGTGGTAAGATTTTACCTTGCTCGTTGATGAATTTCAACAAGAAATTAGGGTCTTTGTAATCAACGTACTTGATACCCGCTTTCTTGAAACGGCAATATTTTTTGCGTGCTGTTTCTTTGCGTTCTACTGGCTCATTCACCAATGTCATGCCATTACTCTTTCTCTGCATTTTCTTCGGCTGGTTTAGATGTTGTTTCAGATTTTTTACCAACTAAGCCTTTACGGCGACGTTCGTTATACTCGGCACTGTGTTTGTCGAGTTTAACTGTCAAGAAACGCATAATACGCTCATCACGCTTGTACTCTGTCTCCAATGTTGCGATTACTGAAGGGGCAGCATTGAAATAAAATAACTGATAGTAGCCCGTATTTTTGTGCTGGATGGAATATGCCAATTTACGAAGTCCCCAATTTTCTTCGTGAACTAACTCAGCACCACTATCAGCCAGTACCTTTTTGAATTTATCAACGGCATCCTTCATCTGGGCATCAGACAAAACGGGAGTTAAGATGAATACCGTCTCATACTGGTTTGTAAACATACTGATAATTGAATTTTGTGAATAAAATTTTTATCTCTCAAAAATGAGGGTGCAAAGATACGAAGTTTTATTTGACTTTCAAAGCCTATATCTCAAATAATCAAATGTTTACAGAATATTTTACTTAATTGGCGGGCAGTATGTTTTTTGACCTATGTAGTAAGTAAGTGTAACTTGAGTAAGGAAGTAGGAATCCCACCGGCTGCTTGCAAATCGCCTCGAAACACCGTA
>JALOLV010000297.1 GCA_025455785.1 Spirosomataceae bacterium
TCTTCGATATTGAATGAGAATGTTTTTAAATCAAGTGATTCATCCTCAAAAAAAGGAGTTGTAAGTGCGGGATAAACGCCTGTCCAAGAAGGTTTCATATCTAAAATTGCTTAATGATTGATTCAAATTATACCGTGACACATCGAAATGTGCCACGGTGAAGGTATGTATTAGTTTAGGAATATTGAGTACAAAAGTAGAGGTAATCAACAAGCGATGCTTACCTTACATACGCAGAAATCGGTACTAAATTAACCTATTTATAGAATCAAATACAAAAGTAGGGGTAAAAATTGTAACTTAGCTGGTCGAGATTTGGAATCTCGACCCACACTGTGGCGAATTTGTAATTCGCAATCAAAATTCCGATTTTGTCGAGGTGGCAAACATCGCCAAGAAAATCAATCCACCATTGATGATTAAGTTTTCAGAAACAAAACGATAAGCTGTATTAGTTTCGATATAAGTTACAATGAAATAGGTAATAACCGGAGCTAAAATACAGAAAATCGGTACTAATTTATCGTTTACTTTACGTTTTGTGTAAAGCCCAAAGACAAACAAACCGAGCAATGGCCCGTAAGTGTAACTGGCGATTTTGAAGATAGCTGCTATCACTTCTTGGCTATTGAGTTTGTTAAAAAACAATATAACGATGTAGAATAACACCGAAAAACCAATGTGAACCCAGTGCTTGATTCTGGAACGTTGAGCTTCGGTTTTATTCTCGACATTCATAAAATCAATGCAAAATGAGGTCGTAAGTGCTGTCAAAGCCGAATCCGAGCTTGCGTAGGTTGCGGCGGTTATTCCAATCAAAAAAGTAATCGAAACCAATAAACCCGCCATACTCCCGTCGATTCCAAAATGTTTGATAGCCAGCATCGGGTATAAATCATCCGTCTTTTTGGGAACAACTTCATTGAGCGAGCCATCCAAAATATTCAATGGCAATTTACCCGAATAATTCTCTTGTACGATTCCTTCTTTAATACCATAAATATATAATAATGCCCCCAATGCCAAAAAGATAAGATTAATGAAAGTATAGCTCGTCATAAACGAAAACATATTCTTTTGGGCTTCTTTGAGGTTTTTGCAGGTCAAATTCTTCTGCATCAAATCTTGGTCGAGGCCAGTCATCACAAGTGCGATAAACGCACCCGAAATAAATTGTTTCAAGAAGTGTTTTTTGTCATTGAGTGAATCCCAAAAAAATATCTGCGAATACTTACTCTCGTTTACAGTGCTAATCATTTCGCCCATCGAAAGGCCTAATTTACTCGTTATCAAATAAATAGTCATTACCACAGCCGTTACCAAAAACGTTGTTTGTAGCGTATCGGTAATTATAATCGTTTTAACGCCACCTTTGAATGTATAAAGCCAAATCAAGGCTATTGTGATAAAGACTGATACCTCGAATGGTATTCCGAGCGAATCATAAATGGCAATCTGCAATACTCTGGCAGCAATGTAGAGCCTAACCGATGAACCCATCGTGCGAGAAAGCAAGAAGAAAGCCGAACCCGTTTTGTATGAATATTCGCCAAAACGTTTTTGTAAATAGGTATAAATTGAGATAAGATTGAGCCTGTAATATAGTGGCAGAAGCACCAAAGCAATAAACACATAACCCACTAAATAGCCCAAAACCAACTGAAAATAAGAAAACATGGCTGGCCCGACCGCACCCGGAACCGAAATGAAGGTTACGCCCGATAGCGAGGTACCAATCATGGCGAATGCCACAAGATACCACGGAGATTGTTTATTGGCGGTAAAAAAAGTGTTGGTATCTGCACCTTTTGAGGTTACGTAAGAAATGGCAATGAGGATTCCGAAATAAATTAAAAGAATGCTTAGGGCTAAAATAGGCGACATAATGTAAAGTATTGGGGTTTGTTGTTAAGGATTCAAAGTTCAAAAAAAAAAGCAAATAAAATAGTATTCTAAGCAGATAATTAGATTTAATATTTAACAAAATGTTGTAATTTTGTTGAATATAGTAAAAGGATTTATACAGATTATGATAACATTTCCTAATCCGAAGATTGATACAGAAGTTCTGGAGGATACCACAATCGACCTCGAAAATATCAAACTATACGAATTGGTTGTATTCAACGATGACATTAATACATTCGACCACGTGATTAATACTTTGATGGAGGTTTGCCAACACACGCCCGAGCAAGCCGAGCAATGTACACTTTTGATTCATTACAAAGGCAAAGCTTCGGTCAAATCGGGTGATTTTGACGAATTAGCTCCGCTCCGCAATGCGATTTGTCAGCGAAAAATCTCGGCAGAGGTTATGTTGAAATGATATTATTATGAAAACCTCCAAAGTCCTGAAGACCTTGGAGGTTTGACCCAAAATCTATAAAATCCTAAAAAGTTGCACTTCCCTTCAAAACTTATCGAAGAAGCCGTAAACGAAATCTCAAAATTGCCCGGAATCGGTAAGAAAACGGCTCTTCGACTGGCATTACATCTACTCAAACGAGACGAAAGTCAATCCATGATGTTGGCAGATGCAATCGTCAGGATGCGAACCGAAACAAAGCATTGCCGCAAGTGCCATAATATCTCGGATGATGAATATTGCCAAATCTGCCTTTCGCCCAAACGAGACCAGTCAATCATTTGTGTTGTAGAAGATACCCGTGATGTCTTGGCAATCGAAAATACGGCTCAGTACCGTGGCCTTTATCATGTTTTGGGTGGAATCATTTCGCCATTGAATGGTATTGGCCCCAACGATTTGCACATCGAATCTCTCACAAAAAGAATCAGAGAAGACCAAGAAATAAATGAAGTGATTTTGGCTCTCAGCCCCACCATGGAAGGCGATACAACTGCCTTTTATTTACAGAAAAAACTCAAAGAGTTTCCAGTAAAAATCAGTACAATTGCAAGAGGAATTCCGATTGGTGGCGATTTAGAATATGCCGACGAAGTTACGCTCGGCCGCAGTATTTTGAGTAGAATCAATTATGAATAAATATCAGCCCATGGCTCCAGTCGTGTGGTAAATTGTAGAAATCTCTAATATATCAACCGTTTTAACGGTTTAAGTGTAGCAAAATGAATAGAATTAGAGTTAAAATATGTTGTATCAGCAGCCCTATCGAAGCCAAAATGGCAGTGGCGGCAGGTGCATCGGCCTTGGGATTAGTTGCCGAAATGCCGAGTGGACCGGGTACAATCAAAGACAATTTGATAAAAGAGATTGTGGCTACAATTCCGCCGCCAATAGCATCGTTTTTACTCACAAGTCGAACAGACTCTAAAAGTATTATCGAACATCAAAGGGCAGTTGGAGCAAATACAATTCAGATTGTAGATGCCTTGACATCAGGTAGTTACGAAGATTTTAGAATTGCGATTCCAGCCATAAAAATCGTGCAGGTTATACATGTAATTGATGATAAAAGCCTCGACGAAGCTCTTGAAGTAGCCGAAAAAGTGGATGCTTTGCTGCTCGATTCGGGGAATCCAAATTTAGCTGTAAAGGAATTAGGAGGTACGGGTCGTACACATAATTGGGAGGTTAGTCGCAAAATCGTTGAACAAACAAAAATACCCGTTTTCTTAGCGGGTGGATTGAAAAAAGAGAATGTTAGAGCCGCAATCGAAGCTGTTCAGCCATTCGGAATTGATTTATGCAGCAGTGTCCGAACCGATGGCCATTTAGATTTGTTTAAATTAGAGCAATTCTTTGAAGAAGTAAATCGGATTTGATAGATTTGTTTAAAAGATTTACAAAATGACAACAATCAAAGGAGTAAATTATCTGACTGACAATTTAGGACGTAAAACGGCAGTCGTTTTCGATTTGAAAAGGTACAAAGAAGAATTAGAAGATTTTATTGACATATTAGAATCAAAAGAAAGATTAAAAGAACCATCAAGAGATTTTTTTGAAGTGGTAGATGAAATCTTAGCTCAAAAAGATGAAGTATAAAGTAATAATCTCAAATTCTGCTGAAAAAGAATTAAGTAAACTTCCCAAAGAAGTAATCTTAAAGATAAAACAAAAAGTCATACAACTTGCCGATAATCCGTTCATCAGTGGATATAAACAACTGAAAGGGTCACAAGATAAATTTTACAGAATAAGAGTTGGTAATTATCGGATAATATACTCAGTTCAAAATAACGAATTGATAATCACAATCATTAAAATTGGGCATCGGAGAGAAATCTACGACTAAATCAATAATCAAAAACTATAAAAATGAACCGTAAACAATTTATTCAAACCCTTATTGGAAGTGCCTTTGCATTTAAAATAAGCGATATTTTTGCCTCAAAACCTGTGTTTTTTGAAGGTATGCACACGCTTC
>JALOLV010000298.1 GCA_025455785.1 Spirosomataceae bacterium
CAATGCCGAATCGTTTAGAAACGGACAACGAAACATGAAAATGCGAGCCGAGAAAATCGGAGCCGATTTGGTTATCAACAGTGAGATTGGGAAAGGTACGGAGGTAAGATTGGTCGTAAAAGTTTGATGGGTCTGGCACAAAAGTAGTGTTTATAAAACCTAAACGTTTTATCATTGTGAATGGAATCGCAAGAAAAAATAAATCTTAAAGGAGAAATCGGAGTTTTAGGATTGGCAGCAAATACTGTCAATCTAATTATTGGGGCTGATTTAGTTGTTGATAGTTAGGTCGGGAGAGGGGCTGAGGTAATATTAGAGATTAATACCAGATAAGTATTAAGAATAAATTATTTAATAATATTTTGTAACTTTCCCCAAAAACAATGGGGCGAGTATTAAATATCAACTTAACAACTGAGCAACGTACAGAGCTTGAACTACTTTATAAGCAAAGCGATAATCACGTTTTACGCCAACGTTGTCAAATTATTTTATTGAAGACATCCAACCGTAAAACATCAGATATTTGCGAAATCATTGGTATTAAAAGTCAAAATCAGGTAAATAAATGGATAAAACGGTATAAGAGTGAATATTCCACCTTGGGAATCAATTGTCTTCGTAATATAGAAGGACAAGGGCGTAAGTCAATTTTTGATGCTAAAACTGAATCTGAAATAATTCAAAAAGTGGTTAAAGCCGAACGACAAAAATTAGATAATGCTAAGGTAATATTGGAAAAAGAGTTAAATAAATCATTCAATATCAAGACATTAAAGAATTTTTTAAAAGCCTTGGCTGGCGATATAAACGAATAAGGCTTAGAACCAAAGGTAAACCCGATTTAGAATTGTTAGCCATTAAAAAAGAACAATTATTTCTTTTAGAAAATCAAAGCGAATTGGGACATATAGACCTATTTTATGGTGACGAAACAGGTGTAAGTGAATTAGCCTATGTACCTTACGGTTGGCAAAAAAAGGGTGAAAACTTAGCCATAAGGTCTAATCACGGAAGACAGCTTAATTGTTTTGGTATTTTATCACGAGATAACAAGTTATTTTCAAAAACTACGACAGCTAACATTAATGCTGATTTTATCGTAGATTTTTTTGAAGATTTCTCCTTTAAAATTTCAAAACAAACTGTCGTCGTTTTAGACAACGCTCGTATTCATCTTGCTCAGAAAGTCAAAGAACGATTGAAATATTGGCAAAAAAGAGGGTTATTTATAGTCTATTTACCGCCTTACTCGCCACACTTGAATATTATTGAAAGACTATGGAAAGAACTCAAAGCTCGTTGGCTAAAACCAAATGATTATACTTCTTTCGATAATCTTAAATATGCAACTATTGATTGTTTAAATCAAGTTGGAATAAACTTGAAAATTAATTTTTCAAAATATTGTTAATTAATTCTTTACAGGTACTTATTAGTTAAATTTGCAAAATCTAACTCAATAAAAATGCTCACCTATTTAAAAATTAATGGATTTAAGTCATTTCATAATTTTGAAATGGAGTTTACGCCGTTTACTATAATTGCGGGTGCTAATGCTTCTGGGAAAAGTAATCTATTTGATGCGTTAAAACTTCTATCAAGACTTGTAGAAACTGATAACTTAAAAAAAGCTTTTAAAGAGCAACGGGGAGAATTTATTGAGTTATTTACTCAATTTGATGAAGGCGTGTATGCTGAAGAGATGGAGTTTTGGGTTGAAATGTTAGTCAATAAAACAGTACAAGATGCTTGGGGTGACATCTCAACATTGAAATATACAAGACTTAGATATGAATTAAAAATAAAGAGATTTACAAATAATTCTGGTATAGAAGATTTGGCAGTGGTGCTTGAAAACTTAACAAAGTTGAATCATAATGATGATAAATGGGTCAAAATTATTTCAAAAGAAAATATAGAATATTGGAGACCAAAAGTTGATACAGGGAAGAGGGGTATTGCATACATGCAAACTGTAAAAGAGAATAATGTTTGGACAGTCCAGGTTCCACAGGATGGTGTTCGAGGTGGAAATAAGAGACGATTTTTACTAAATAACGCATCTCGAACTGTACTTAGCAGTTTTGATACAATTGATTTTCCTCATGTGTTAGCAGCAAAAGAGGAAATGCGAAATTGGAAATTTTTAGAATTAAATCCTGAAGATTTAAGAACTCCAACAAGTAAAAATGATGGAGATGATATATTAGGCCAAAGTGGAAGAAATTTGGCAGCAGTTCTCTATCGTATCAAACAAGAAGATTCATATTCTCTAAAAGAAATTACAAGAAAACTTCAGATTTTTCTACCAAATTTCATTGAAGTTGATGTTATTGATGATTCTGCAAATAAGCAATATCTTATAAAATTGAAAGATAAAGATAAAAGGGAGTATTCTTCAAGAGTTTTATCCGAAGGAACTTTACGAATTTTGACGCTTTGCATTTTAGAGTATGATGAGAAATTCAAAGGACTATTATGTTTTGAAGAGCCTGAGAACGGAATACATCCTTTTCGTATCGAAGCAATGGCAAAACTTTTAAAAGGTTTAAGTGTTAATTTTGAGAATAATGATAGCCCATTGCGGCAGGTTATTGTAAATACACACTCCCCCGTTTTAGTAAACCACATTTATAATTGGAGAAATGATAATAAGGTGAGTATTTGGTATGCCGAAATGAGAAATAGAGTAACAGATATTAATAATAAACGAATAGGTCTAAGTATTACGAGTATTTTACCTGTTTTGAAAGATGATAATATACAATTAACTCTTGATTTTTCAGAGCAAGATAGAAAGTTAACATTAGCGAATGTTTCAAAATATTTAGAAACGAAATCCAATCAATCATAAAACTAAATGGCACAAGTATTTGCAGGGCTTTTTACAGAGGGTAGTACAGATTTACGTTTTTTAGAACCCATCGTCCGTAAAACACTTACGAGTGTTGCTTTTGATTGTTCAGGGCAGATTGATATTGAAATATCATTGATTGAGATTGATAAAACAGGGTTAAACTTTGTTGAACAAATTTTGAAAGCCTCCAAGGATGGATTTCGAGATTTTGGTATCATGATGCTTTGTGTACAAACAGATGCAGATAATAAAACACTGCAAAGCACTTACCAAAGTAAAATTATTCCAGCTGTAGAGCGACTTAAAGAACAAGATGAGAATTTATTCTGTAGAATATTAACCGCAATTATTCCTATACAAGAAACTGAGGCATGGATGTTAGCAGATAAAGAGCTTTTAAAAAGGGAGATTGGCACAGAAAAGACAGATAATGAATTAGAAATAAATCGTTTTCCAGAAGATATTGCAAATCCGAAAGAAGTAATTGAAAATGCAATAAGAATAGCAAGAGCAAACCTAACCAAAAAACGAAGAAGTGATTTGAATATTGCAGATTTATACTTTCCTATCGGACAAAGTATTGATATTGAAAAATTAGAAACATTATCCTCATTTCAAAACTTTAAAGAAAATGTCCGAGTAGCTTTTAGAACACTTAATCTTCTTCATTGAATCGTACTGTAACCGAACTGTTTATCATTTTGAATGGAATCGCAAGAAAAAATAAATCTTAAAAGAGAAATCGGAGTTTTAGGATTGGCAGCAAATACTGTCAATCTAATCATTGGGGCTGGAATCTTCGTTTTGCCAGCATTGGTGGCGGGTTATTTGGGCGAGGCCAGTATTTTAGCGTACATCGTCTGCGGTTTTTTGATGTTTACGATTGTGCTATGTTTTGCCGAAATCGGCTCTCAAATCACCACAACTGGCGGAGCTTACGCTTATATTCATGCCGCTTTTGGACCTTATTGGGGTTTTATTGCCAATTCTCTGTTTTGGTTTGGAACGGGTGTTTTGATGAATGCCGCCGTCGTAAATGCAATGGCCGATATGTTCGCGGTTAGGTTTGAGTCTCTGCAATCGCCAATTTATCGGGCAGTGTTTTTCTTTTTATTGTTCGGAGGATTCGCATTTGTGAATGTAAGAGGGGTAAAATACGGCAATCGGATGGTAACAATCAATACACTCGTCAAGCTGATTCCTATTTTATTGTTAATCACTTTTGGGTGGTCGGCTGTTTCGGCAGAAAACCTTGCTTGGAAGGATTCTCCGACTCTCGAAAGCATCGGTGGTGGGTCTCTGATGCTTTTTTTTGCATTTGGTGGTGGCGAGGCTTCACTGAGTGTCAGCGGCGAAATCAAACATCCACAAAAGACTATACCTTACGGAATTCTGCTCGGGATGATTACCGTCATATTGATTTATATGCTGATTCAGATAGTATCGCAAGGGGTTTTGGGCAATGCTGATTCAGATAGTATCGCAAGGGGTTTTGGGCAATGAATTAGTCGCACAAAAAAACGCACCGTTGGCGGCGGTAGCCGGTAGGGTTTTTGGTGAATTTGGGTCAAGTTTGATAATCGCTGGCGGAGTTATTTCGATTTTTGGCTCATTAAGTGGCTCAATCTTGTCGTATCCCAGAGTGTTATTTGGTGGGGCCGAGAGTGGTTGGTTACCCTCATTTATGGCAAAAATTCACCCACGATTCGCCACACCCTATTGGGCAATCATCGTTTATGCTGTCTTAGATTTTGTATTTGCTATTTCGGGCGGATTCAAGCAGTTGGCTATCATTTCAAGCTCGGCATTGCTGCTCATTTATTTAGGAGTAGTTTTGGCGGTTATTAAATTCAGAATCAATAATTTGTCAGATACAAAACCTACTTTTCGCTTGCCTTTTGGTTTGACAATTCCGATAATTGCCACAATCTCAATTTTATGGTTTCTTACCAACTTAGCGGCTAAAGAGTTTATCGGTTTGGCAGTTTTTGTAGTAATATTATCTTTGATTTACTGGGTTTTGCAGCGTCAGAAAAGGTAAGAATCCGTGCCACGCTGAGCGTGCCACGGACAATGTTTACATTTTCATCAGAGCCACGTAGGTTTCTATGCCATTCCAGATATTCTGTATTCTAATATTCTCATTTTCAGCGTGTTGATTATTGTCGTGGTTGGCAATCGGCACCGTTATCGTAGGCGTACCTAAGTATTTTTCGAATAAAAACAATGGCAAACTCCCACCCAAACTTGGCATCAGCACGATTTCGTCTTGACTGGTAGATTGCACGGCTTTAATAACATCTTGGGCAATGGGCAAATCCATTTTGGTGCGTTGTGCATTGTAGCCTTTGGCGGCAGTTATCCTCGCAATGAGTGGATATTTCAGGCGTTCTTCGTCGGTAATGCTTTCATTTTGGGTAACATAATAGCCTTGTGCTTTGATATGGTCTATCACCTTTTGCACTTGTCTTTGTGCATCATTCCCCAAAACTAAACGTAAATCTAAAGCCGCCGTAGCCGAGGTCGGAATCACGTTGGCGGCCATTTTACCGACATTGGCACTCGAAATCCCGTTGATATTGAGCGATGGCAAATTTATTAATTCGACCAATGATTTTCCGCCACCTTCGGCTCGAACAAACCCGAGTTCATTTCTCATTTGGTCATCAACGGGTGGTACTTTAGCAATCGCTTTCTTCTCGGTTTCGGTAAAGGGTACAACATCATCGTAGAAACCCTTGATTAACACTCGGCCGTTATCGTCTTTCATCGAAGCCAATAATTTTACCAAAAGCATCGCTGGATTCGGAGCCCAATTGCCATAATGACCACTGTGAAGCGGACGTTTTGAAGCATAGACCTTGACCTCCATGTTTACATCGCCACGCACACCAAAAACCACTTGCTTTCGCCCCGATTGATGCACCGGTCCATCGCAAATAATCCAAAGGTCAGATTTGAGCTTGTCTTTGTGTTTTTCTAAGATTTCGTGAAGATGCGTTGAGCCAGCTTCTTCTTCGCCCTCAAAAAAGAATTTAATATTGACCGACGGCTTAATACCCGATTTATTTAGAAACTGATAAGCCGAAAGAAT
>JALOLV010000299.1 GCA_025455785.1 Spirosomataceae bacterium
ATGACCGCCCATACTGCCAATCTCGAAGTACCAATTAAGATAACGCCGTTTTTTTCGGTGAGTCCGTTTTACAGATTCAATACCCAAACCGCTATTCGGTATTTTGCACCATATAAACAAAACTCGGCAACGAGCCAGTATTACACCAGCGATTACGATGTTTCGGCTTTTAATAGTCATTTTATTGGTAGCGGAATCCGTATGGCTCCGCCCAAAGGAATCTTGGGTACTAAACATTTTAATTCGCTTGAAGTACGTTATGGTAGGTATATCCGAAGCACGGGTTTGGTGGCAAATAGCGTTACACTTGCAATGAAGTTTAAATAATTACTCTGGTCGAATATTCTCAAAAAAAAAGGACAGCTTCGGTTGTCCTTTTTTTGTTTTTTTGTAAAACTTTTCAAATTTAGGCAACGCCCACAACGCTTCTCGGATTATAGTCAGTGAATATGAATCTACAAGGCATCATAAATAGTTGTAAAGTCGGCGATAGAAAAGCACAAAAAGCTCTGTTTGATAAATTTTCAAAGGTCTTTTTGCGGTTGAGTTTTCGCTATCTCAATGATAAACAATTTGCCGAAGATGCTTGTCTTGAAGCATTCTACTTGATTTTTGAAGGATTCAGAAAGTTTGAATATCAATCGGATTCACAAACAGAATCTTGGATGAAGCGAATCGTAGTAAACCAATCATTGAAGATTTTACGGAAAAATAAAACGGTTCTATTTCAACAATTACCCGAAGATGACTTTTATGAATCAAACGAAATCGGTATTGATGAAGAACTCTCGGGACGCGAATTATTAGAAATGATTTCGGTTTTGCCCGATGGCTATCGTACTATTTTTAATATGTATGTTGTCGAAGGTTTTTCACACGCCGAGATTTCGCAGATTCTTAATATTTCAGAAGGAACTTCACGTTCGCAACTATTCAAGGCTAAAGCGTATTTAAAAGATTTTTTTGAAAAAACGAGAATAACAAAATGACGATAGAAGAACAAAATATTAAAAATAAAATCGATGACTTGTCCGATTTGGATTTGTACTTAGATGATAGCCAATTGTGGGGACGCCTCGAAGAAAGATTAGATGAAAAGAAAAACACTCGCCGAAATGCTGCGTGGTTGTGGTCGATGGCGGCGAGTTTATTGATTGGTGGTTTGTTTTATTGGGTATTTATTATCAAATCTTCTCGTTCCGAAAATATTACCTTTCATCATCAAAATATTGCTACTAAGTCCACTCAGACCAAAGCAATCCATAAGCCAAAAGATGCAGTAAAGTATAAACCAATACAAACGCAAAAAGAGGCTCAAGTAGTTGATAATCAGTTGTCTATAGAAGAAAGTGGTGAGGTTTTGTTGGGCAAAAGGCTAACTTATAAAACCGAAAATATCGAACCAAAGAAATCATTTGATTCGGTTTTGATTACATCAAAAAATATTAATCCTACAATCAATTTTAATACACAAAACGTGACTGTCTTGAATCTGCCAATCATCCCCGACGAAATGATGAAAAGAGAAGGTTTTGCCAAAAGATTATTCAGACAAATCAAGAATTTTAATACCGAAGGTAAAATTGATTGGCGAGAACTAAATATTGAACCCCGAAACGTTTGGGCTTATCTCGAACGTAACTTCAGATACGATACAACTAAAACTCAAACAAAAAAACACTCAAAATTATGAAAAAGTACGCCTTTACTGTCTTGACTTTGAGCTTGTATGTTTGTGCATTTGCCAACAAAGAAGACTCTCTCATTGCCAATGTTGGCAATAAAGCCAAAGTTGTTTTCTATGCCGAAAAGCGAGAAGATTATGACGAAATTGCAAAGTATGATTTGAACAAGCTGTTTAGAGAGATTCGTAAACGCTCCGAAAAGAATTTCTCAAATACCGAAGAAATTACACTAAAAGAAGCCGAAGACCTCAAAAACCGAGAAGTGAATACGACAGTCACTACTAAAAACTGGCTAAAAAAGATGAATCTGAATTTGTTTGTGGGGGGAAGTACTACTCAAAGTAATGGAGGGTTTGTCGGAGAATATAGCGAGATTGACCTGCCGAATTCTATTAGAGGTACACAGCAAAGGTATTTTACTCTAACAGGTAAGCCAAGTGTTTTTGTAGGTATTGGAGCTTTTTGGGATAATAAAATATTGGGTAAGGTAAGGTCGAATATCAGTATTCGATACGGAATGGGGATTGATGTAATAAACACGAAGGTAATGCTCAAGGATAGAACGTCATTTTCGTATCAAAGTAATCAAGGGCAGCTTACATTAGAGCAATTAAAAGATTTATTTAGTGCAACCGAAAGAAAAAATACCGACTATAAAACAATTAGTTTAAGCAATCTATACATACAGTTTATGCCTTCGATAAATTTTTTCAATAAGAAAGGAGAAAAAACCTTCAATTTTGGGGTGGGTGTTAAGACAGGAATAAATGCTAATTCTTTAGTCAATACAATAAAGGCTAAGAAACATGGATTTAATGGTATCTATGTAGGAACTCAGTTGTTTTCGGAGTATGATGTTATTGGAATCCCAACAGTAATTTATAAGCAGAAGATTTTGCAGACAGCATTCATTGGGAATATTGGCTACAAATACCTCAATTTATTTATTCAGATTCACCCTAATAATATTAATATAATAGGTGAGCCATTAAAAACAAGTGGTATATGGTCTATTTCTCAGAAAAGTAATCTCACCACCTACACTATGGGTCTTCGTCTTGGAAAATAACATTTTTTGTTTCTATATTCACAAAAAAGGACAGCTTCGGTTGTCCTTTTTTTGTAAATTTGAAGCATAAAATAACAATTAGCCTTTAAGTGAATGGGTTTAAGACTTATACTCAAACTGGCTTATTTCGTTCCATAGCGTCGGGTTTGCAAACCCGACGCTATGGAAAATATAAATTTTTAACATATCTATCTATAAATGACAGCAATCGAAATACCACAGCGTAAGCCCAGAGTGTTTATCGGAGAGGAGTTTACTTTTAGCTCTTGGGATGACATCAAACCACTTCTTGAAAACCTAAAATCTCGAACAATAGCGAGTGCCGAAGAACTAAAACAATGGTTTCTCGACCGCAGCGAATTAGAATCGTATCTTTCTGAGAATTTTGCTTGGCGATACATCCGCCAGTCGTGCGATACCGCCAACGAAGAACACCGCAATGCTTTTCAGTTTTTTGTGGAGCAGATTCAGCCAAACTTGGCAACATACAGCGATGTGCTGAACAAAAAAGCCCTCGAAAGCCCTTATCTTGCCGAACTCAAAGAAAGCGGATTTGAAATAACGGTGCGTGGAATGAAAAAAGCCGTTGAGATTTTCAGAGAAGAAAACATACCCGTCGAGACCGAAATCGAAACCAAAAAAATGGAGTTTCATGCGATTTCGGGAGCAATGATGGTGACTATCAATGGCGAAGAAATGACGCTTCAAAAAGCTGCCGATTTCTTGCTCTCGCCCGACCGTGCCGTGCGTGAAGACGCCTACATGAAAATCGCCGAACGCCGCTATCAAGACCATGCCCGCATGGATGATTTATTTACCGAACTCCGTGATTTACGCCATAAAGTGGCTCAAAATGCGGGTTTTGATAATTTCCGTGATTATATGTTTGCCGCCATGGGGCGTTTCGATTACACCCCGCAAGACTGTTTCAATTTTCACGAAGCAGTTGCCCAAACTGTACTTCCGTTGGTGAATGAAATGGCGACCGAACGCAAAGCTAAATTGGCTGTTTCGGAACTAAAACCGTGGGATTTGAAAGTTGATACCGATGGCAAGCCAGCCCTGAAACCTTTTCAGAGTGGCGAAGATTTGTTAGATAAAACCGTTATCTGTTTTGAGAGAATTGACCCGAAATTGGCAAATTATATCCGAATTATGCGTGCAATGGGGCATTTCGATGTCGAATCTCGCAAAGGTAAAGCACCCGGTGGTTATAATTATCCGCTCGAAGAAATCGGTGTGCCGTTTATTTTTATGAATGCTACCTCAAACCTCCGTGATTTGGTTACGATGGTACACGAGGGCGGCCACGCGATTCATTCATTCGAGACCCGTGATTTACCGATAAATTCGTTCCGTAATGTACCTTCGGAGGTCGCCGAGTTGGCTTCGATGTCGATGGAGCTAATCTCGATGGAGCATTGGGATGTTTTCTTTGAGGATGAAGACGATTTTAAACGTGCCAAAATCGAGCATCTCGAAGATATTTTAGAGGTTTTGCCGTGGATTGCTACCGTCGATAAGTTTCAGCATTGGTTGTACGAAAACCCTACA
>JALOLV010000300.1 GCA_025455785.1 Spirosomataceae bacterium
GGACTACCAGAAATCACTCAAAGCCTTCAACTTTTAGAAAAGAAAGCAAAACAGAACGAACCATTTGAGGAGCTAAAAGTCCTTTATGAAGAAATTGAAAAATTATTTTATAGAAAAATAAAATTAGTAGAAGCAGAATGGAAAACTCTAAATCTTTGATTTATTGAAAAGAAAAACGCCAAATTGGCGTTTTTCAAAATTTACTTTTTGTAAATATTCGCCAAATTTCTGTATCCGGGTTTATCCAAATACCAATCGACATATTGAGTGCCACCGCTTTCGGCCCATTTTCCAAAATAAACATATCCGCTCAAAATATCTTTTTTCTCGAAAGGGTAATCAAAACTTACTGGTAAGTGAACAGCCCCCAAATAGCTTTAAATCGGCTTTTTCGGTGGGTGTATAATTGGGCAAATGGACTTCTTTGCCTCGTTCTCTATTAACAATGATGAATGGATTATACGGTGCAGTACCAAGACTTGATGATGAAATAGGTGAATTAAACTCAACTGTAATAGTCATTGTATCACCTTGCGAATGAGGCTGTTTTTCAACTGTATTTACAAAATCAGCCCCTACCCTTTTTATTTTATCGAACGCATCATCAAATACCACAATTATCGCTTTTGACTGGTCGGCTTCTGTTCCATTAGAAGAAGTCTTGATAAAACCATTTTTCAAAGATTGACCCATAACTCTTTTTACCGTTGAAGGCTCAACTGGTAACTCAAAACCCCAGCCGTTTCTAAAAGATGCTCCAACTGCTCTTATGACAGATTTCAGCTTTATATCGACAACATGATTCTTGGCATTAAATATCTCTTGTACTTGATAATCAACGACTAAATCATTAAAATCATAGTCTCCTTTCGATGGCCACAAATCTTCGTATGCCAAAGAGCCAAATGTAGTTTTTGATGGCGTATAAGAAGAAAAAGCCCGTGTAGGGTCTTTAGGGAACTCGTCTCTGGTATCACCTACCCCATCACCATCCGAATCCTTGAATGTATCCATTTTAGGGATTTCTGGGTTTTCTATTGCCCGTATTGGATTTGAAGTTACGAAGAAAACAGCATCGTTGAAGTCATTATCACAACCAATTGGTTTGTTTTCTCGGCTTACATCTTCTATAGATAGCAATAATCTATTTGACTTTGTATCATCCAACAAAACAATATGACGACGTAACTCTTCTTTTGACTCAACATTTAGATTTGAATGACTAAAATGTGCGTAGTAGCCGTTCCCAACTTTACCGTCTTTAAAAGCATTTGCTAATAAGAAAAAACCTACGCCTACACCTTCATTAAAAACACCAAGCTTAACCTTATTTCCAGAAATCAATCCGCCACCACTACCAGCAAAAGAAATATTTGGAAAAACCATAGTTAAATTTTTTAAATCTTCAACTGTCTTTGGAGGATTCTTGGGGTCAAATGTATAAAAGCCCAAAGAATTTAGCCATCCGGCTCCTTCGTGTACAAAAGTTATCCAAACTTCAGCTTTTTCGGTAATAAACAGTGAGGTAGGCTTGTCATTTTTCAAATAATCAGGATGACTTGAAGTAAGTGGTTTTCCCTCTGGTAAACTTGCCGAAATATCTTGGAGAAATTCGGAGGTGATATTTTCGTTGGTTGATTCCAAATATCTCGGAACTCCGCTTGAACTCCAAGAACCTAAAGTTTTTATCTCAGGTAAAGCAATTGCTCGCTCGGTGCTATAATCACTACCAGCACGTAAATTATTTGAGTTGTCATTTTGATTTTCGACAAACATTGAAGCACTTGGTACACTACCCCCAATTTGAAAAACTGCTCTTTTGTTGGCAATATTAACCGTTAGACTATTCGGGATACCAATCAAATCAGTTTTGAAAGAAAGTTGTTTGATGTGGTTTCCAATTTCTTTAGTAATCTCTACTGTACCGTTTTGATTGGTCATTCCCGAAAAAATAACTTCACCTTTGGGTTCAGTAACGATAGAGAACGGAATTGACCTGAGTGGTTTATCCTGACCATTCAAAATTGAAACCCTAATGAGAACTTTATCTGAACTTTTAAAATCAAATTCTGGCGAAATGTTAAGATTCTCAATAGCAACATCCGAATTTGTCTTGGTAAGAAGAATCTCATCGGCATCTGGAAGGCACGAGGATAATGTAAAAACGAATACGACAAATAAAAATATTTTTTTCATTGATTAAGATGGTTTATTTATAACCACCATGATTCAATAGCCATTCCAAAATCATAAAATACTCATTATCAATACATTACAACCTTAAACTGGAAAACAATTTTCCAAAAATTGGAATTTTTAAGCAATTTCGGAAAAATCCTATTTCCAATTACCTTGAAGATTCCAGACTAAAGCATCCCAATAAATTTTTAAAAGAACATTCTTTTTTGTCAAAAAATATTTTGCTAAATCTCTTATTGAGACTAAGGAAAGGTAGGTCAATGCCAATAATTTCGGTAAGCCGCTTCGCCATTTACGAGCCAAAAGAATTCGATTGCGGGTTTTGTAATAAATCTGAACAGCACTTTGTTTACCTACACTGATAGATTCTTTGTGTAAAACAAGCGAATCGTGGACATAAAATATTTTGTATCCTACCTGTCTGAATTTAAGACACCAATCTATTTCTTCATAATAAAGAAAAAACTCTTCGGGCATAGGTCCAACTTTTTGAATTGCCGACTTACGTACTAACATTGCCGCACCATGAGCTAAATAAGTTTGTTTAGTTTGGTCATATTGACCTTTATCTTTTTCTTTAAATCCTGTTGAAAAACTTTGAATTTTGATGGGGTGTAAATCAGAAGAACCAGCGTATTGAATCGTATTTGGCGAATTAAAATAATGTATTTTTGAGGAGCAAATTCCAATTTTTTCATCAGAATTCATTGTGGCAATTAACGGCTCTAAAAAGTTAGGCGAAACCTCCGTATCGTTATTCAAAAACATTAAAAATTCGCCTTTAGATTGAGCGATTGCTAAGTTATTTCCACCCGCAAAACCTAAATTCTCACGGCTCTCAATGACCTTTACACTCGGAAAAAGTGTATTTATTTTGCCCTTTAGTGTTCCATTAGAATGATTATCCACAACCCAAATTTCAACATTGGGGTATGTGATATTTTGTAAAGACGACAATAATTCGCAGGTAACTTCCGTCTGATGAAAATTAACAGTAACAATTGAAACTAACGGTGTATTCATTGGTGTGATTCGTAAATTTCTTTACAGACGTTTATGAGTATTTCGGTTGTATAATCTATCAATTTTTGTATCTCAGGCGATTCGTTCTCTTCTCTTCCAAGGGCTTCGAGTTGACGAATCGGTTGTTTCAAAGAAGTAATTTGTAGCATATCAATTGATGCTTTAATCTTATGGGCCAGTAACCCTACCTCTTTCCAATTTTTAGAAACCCGATAATTGTTCAAAAGGGTAATTGCATCTTGAGACTGTTTGACAAATAAACTCTCCATTTGTTTGATTTGGACCTCATTACCTTTCATCATCTGAATCAACAACTGGTTATTATAAAGTTTTTCTTCGTGTGCCAATTTAGGTTTTATAGGTTTTATCGAGTAGCTCTGAGTATTTGAGATATGCTTAATCAGTTTTTGGAGTAATTCTTCGGCAACAAAAGGTTTGGCGATGTAATCATTCATACCAGCCTTGCTAAAATTCTCAATTTCTTCGTCAATGACCAAAGCAGTCAGTGCGATAATCGGTACTTTTGAACTTTCAGTTCTTATTAATTTTGTGGCTTGAAAACCGTCAATCTCTGGCATTTGAATATCCATCAAAATACAGTCATAGAATTTTGACTTAAATTTCTCAACTCCTTCTTTTCCATTTTGGGCAATATCAACTTTCATACCCCAACCCTCCAAGAGTTTTTGGGCAAAAAACTGATTCATAGCATTGTCTTCGACTAACAAAATTTTCTTGCCAACCAAAATATTACTCGAAACATTGTTTTGTTTTGCTTCTTCGAGTGGTTCAAGGCTAATCGGAAAACCAACTACAAATGTAAAAGTCGAACCTGTATTCAACTCACTTTTAACTCGTAAATCCCCTCCCATTAGCTGTACCAATTCCTTCGAGATACTTAATCCTAAGCCAGTTCCGCCGTATTTACGACTGATACTCGAATCTTCTTGGGTAAAACTTTCAAAAATTAATTTTTGCTTCTCGGGTGCTATTCCTTTACCTGTATCTATCACATTGAATTCAACGACCAAAGCATTATTCATTTTTGTAACGAGCCGTGCTTCGAGTGTAATTTGGCCTTCATCGGTAAACTTGATGGCATTACTTACCAGATTTAGTAAAACTTGGCTCAAACGAATAGAATCGCCGAGCAGGGTTACATTGAGTTTTTCATCAAATTTCAAAAAAAGTCCAATACCTTTTTGCTCTGCTTTAAACTCATTACTATTGATGATATTTTGAAGAATTTTTTTAAGATTAAATGGAATCTTCTGGATAATCATCTT
>JALOLV010000301.1 GCA_025455785.1 Spirosomataceae bacterium
GCCGACTGGTGGAATGGGCTGATTGGCGAAAGAAGATTGTATAATCCGCAGGAACATTTTATTGTTTGTGCCAATATTTTGGGTTCTCATTATGGTTCTACTAATCCGTTGAGTATTAATCCAGTAACTGGCGAGCCATATTACCACGATTTCCCGTTTTTGACGATTCGAGATGTCGTAAAAGCCTTAGATATTCTACGTCAAGAACTCGGAATCTACAAAATTAATACACTTTTGGGTGGTTCTTTAGGCGGACAGCAAGCCGCTGAATGGGCAATCATGCAACCCGAAGTCATAGAAAACTTGATTTTGTTTTCGACCAATGCCGTTCATTCTCCGTGGGGAATTGCCTTCAATGAATCGCAACGAATGGCGATTGCTGCCGACCCAACTTGGCAACAGCGAAACCCAAAAGCTGGGATGGAAGGCATGAAAGTGGCTCGTTCGATTGCCTTGCTTTCGTATCGAAATTACGATACCTACAATCGCACCCAAAGCCGAGACGAAGGCCAAAAAGACTTTTTTAGGGCAAATACCTATCAGAATTACCAAGGCGAAAAACTCCAAAAGCGTTTTAATGCGTTTTCGTATTGGGTTTTGTCAAAAATGTTTGATTCGCACGATGTAGGGCGTGGACGTGGCGGTGTAAAGGAAGCATTAGGGTTGGTAAAAGCAAATACTTTGGTGATTGGAATTAGCTCAGATTTTCTTTTTCCACCGGTTGAGCAGGAGTTTATCGCAAAAAATATTCCGAATGCTACTTATCAATACATCGAATCGCTTTACGGACACGATGGATTTTTGATAGAATTTGAAGCCATGACCAGTACAATAAAAAAATGGCTTAAAGAAAAAGTTTATAGCAAAATAGAGGAAAGTGAGGCAATTTCAACTAAAACTGCTTAACAACTTTTTGGGAAAACTTTTTACCATCAATATTGAGATGTATCACGTTGATAGAATTTGATTTTAGCATTTTTTCAGCATTCAATTCAATTTGATTCAATCCGAAATTCACTTCTTTATCGGTTGTATATATAGTTCTCCCCAATTCGTCACTTATCAAAAAATTTACTTTTTGAGCTTTCGAACTGTAAAATTCGACCTTAAATCGTTCAGAAACCGGGTTTGGGTAGATTTTCAAATCAGTATTCCCAATTTCATCCTCATTACTCGTGATTTGCCCAATCAAACTTACGTCGAGCCATTGGCGGTCTAACCAATTCAGCCTCGCTTCAACCCAAGGAAAGATTTCGGCAACCTCGCCCTCCCAAGTGGCAGGAAAGGTTTTGGTGGGCCAATCATATCTTCCCAATATCCTCCATTTCTGAAAATTGCGGACTTGAGCTTCTTGTAATTCGGTAGCCATCGAGTCAATATGAGCTTTTATCCGCTCCAAACGCAACGCACCTTTGATTCGCTGAAATGTATATTCGGTTTTTAGTTCGTTATAAAAAGCTTTGTCTTGCACCAATCTATTCCAAAAGAACGGAACTTGCCAATTATCGTTACTACAAATGGTGTTAAAATTTTCAAAGACGAAATTGAAAGTTGTCCAACCATCACAATAATCCGGCATTCCGAACGAAAAATCATAGTCCCACGGTGGGCCACAGACCAACCGCCCATCTTTGCTATTTTTGTCTTTGTAAAAAAAAGAGCTGATTCTATACCCATCTATATTTTTAGTTACTTCGTTCAAAACCATCATTTTTACAAACGAACTCGTGTTGATAAATTTACGATAACCCATTCTTGGGTCTGTAAAATTAGGTGCTTGTATAGCGTTTTCGACACTATCCATGAAGGCTTTTATGTATGCTTTTTGGAAATTATTGATGCTTTTTGGGGCTTCATAAAAATAGACACTTTTTTTGGCTGGATTCATCGGATTATTGGAGTATTGCGAAGTCCAGCTACCTAAATTTGAACCCGTTGGTTTATCAATTTTGATGATATAGCCGCCAGTCAATTCATCGCCTTTGATGTCTTCCTCTCTTAAATTTGAGATATTCACTCGGTTTACATCTCTTTTGATTCTCTCCATAACCACATAAATACCTTGGTATTGACCATTCAAGACCAACTCGATGTATTGTGTACGGCTTGCATACGGAAAAATCTCACGAGCCAACTTAAACGCCAAGACAGCGTGCATCAGACTCCGCTCGTTGTATGAAGCAAATAGTGTAAAATCCGATTCAGGCGGAAAACCAAATATTGAAGCATTGAGGGCATTTCCTTTGGCATCTTGAAGTTCAAAACCGTAAGGTTTTTTGGGCCACATTTGTGAAGAAGAACCTCGTAGCTCAATTCCGATTAAGCCATCATAATCGGTTGGCTTATCAGTTATTTTATTCGTTTTTCCTTTGCCATTATTAATAATCTTCATTTCGGCAGATACTTTCGGCTCGTCGAGAATTACTTTGCCTTTTGTATCAATAATGATTATCGGGAGGTTAGAAGTCGTAAGTTGCTGTGAATGAGCTATATAGCTAATCAGAAGGAGTGATAATAATGCTTTTTTCATATCGGTTGAATAATGTTATCTGCGAATTGCATCCGCAGATAACAAAATTAACACGGATGTACGAAAAATATAGAGTTATTGAGTAAAAAAATTAGCTTTTCAGTGCCAATTGATAAATTTCGTACCAATCTTGTTTGTCTATATTAATGCTCGTTGCGGTGGCTGCATTACGGATTCGGTTTTCAGAAAGCGAACCAATGATTGGCAATGTGCCGAGTTTTATCAACCACGAAACAGCCATTTGCTCAACGTTGGCATCGTATTTTGTCCCTAATTTTTCGAGTTTGGCTCTGATATTCAATGATTTTGGGTCTTGACCATTCAGAATGTTACCACCTGCGAGCGGCGACCAAGCCAAAGGTTTACTATATTGTTGTTTCAAAAAATCTATTCTACCATCTTCGACTGCCGAAAGATTCATCAGATTTAGCTCAACGTGATTGGTAACAATCGGGATATTAAGATGCGATGCCAGCAATTGGTGCTGAAAAACCGTAAAATTAGCGACTCCGATGTGTTTTACCTTGCCATTATGTACCAGACTTTCGAGTGTCATGGCGGTTTGCTCAATATCGGCCAATAAATCGAAATGACTCAAAAGAAATATATCGAGATAATCGGTTTTGAGTTTTTTTAATGAATTATCAACGCTGTTTGTGATAAATTCTCTCGAATTATCGTAATAGGTGAACTTACCATTGACCGATTCACGGATTCCACATTTGCTAAACAAGACTATATCTTCACGCTTGAAAGATTTATTCTGAATCACTTTACCGAAATTCTCCTCTACTTGTTCGTTGCCGTAGCTATCGGCGTGGTCAAATGTATTGATACCAAGTTCTAAACAAAGATTGGTGATTTCTTCGATTTTTGATACCGAAACTTCGCCTTCATCCGACCATCTCCAAAAACCGTAAATTGCCTCTGATACTTTCGGCCCCGAATCGCTTATATATACTTTTTTCATCGAAATATTTTAAATTTTGACTCTATTATTGGCAGTAAAGATAAATATTTGTTTTGAATTTTGGGCGAACCAATTGAGAATTAATGATGTCCGTAATTCTTCTCGCCAGCCTTTATCTCGACTGATAATTGATTTTGTTTGGGCGGAAGCGGACAAGTCGCATAAGGCGTAAACGCACACGGCGGATTGGTTGCTTTATTGAAATCGAGCGTTACATTACCTTGATTATCAGGTTTTTGTGCGTAAAGAAAACGCCCAGCACCGTATGTTTCTTTTTTATTGGTTTTATCGCCAAAGATAATAAAAAGCTCATCGCCTTCGCTCAGTGCATCTAAACGATGCTCTTTTCCGTTCAATTTAAAAACCAAAGTTCCGGGCGAATCTTGTTGTGATACTTGCCCTGTTACATCCAAAATGGCTATTTTCTTTCCTTCGGTCGGAATAAATTTCGCTTGGATTTTATAAGTAGAATCAATCTTAAAGGTTTCGATTCCGGTAAAATTCTTCAAAATCGGACTTTCTAAATCTCTCAACCGAATCGCAAATTTATCGCCTCGTTTGATGATGAACCATCTCAAAGTTTTATGTTCGAGAATCGTCGGTTTGCCGTTTTCTCGATAAGGATAAATCCGGATTTCGTTTACTAAATCATTATTATGCAGAATCTTAACGTTTTTGGTGTTTTTAAAATAGACCTCTCCATTTTTTAAGGTAATTTCTCCCAAAAAATCATCGCTTGTACCTTTCGGAAAAATGATTTTGTTTTCGGTGTTTCCACCAAAAGTATTTACTCCTTCATCAA
>JALOLV010000302.1 GCA_025455785.1 Spirosomataceae bacterium
CGAGACGCCTCTGCCGTTTTCTTCGATATAAATCAGTGTATAGCTTTCTTCTTGCATTTTGCTTACCAAATCGAGCAACGATTCGGCTGTGAGATGCGGCCGCAAGGCTTGTAGAGCCTCTAAACATTTCAAAAAATCTTCTTTGGTTTGAGCAGTTTTAATTTTCATGTCGAATCTGATTTAAAATCTAATACAAATTTATACCTTTACTGGATGACTACATTAGTCCAATTTTAATAAAACAAATAGTCCAGTTATGCTGCCGCTTTCTTCTCTTTTGGTGATTAATAAAACCCTTAAAACGCCTGTCTATCAGCAATTGACTAATCAATTTATTCATCTGATTCAGACGGGAGTGCTACAAGGCGGACAGCAAATTATGAGTTCGAGAAAGCTGAGTGAGCAATTAGACGTTCACCGCAAGACAATCACGCAGGTTTATGATGAATTGATTGTACAAGGCTGGCTCGAAACCAAAGCCGGAAGTGGCACTTTTGTCGCAAAAAATTTACCCGAAATTCATCCTCAAAAATTAGACGAAAAACCGACAATTACCGAAAGAAAACAGGCAGGTTTTAGTTTTTCGACAAATCCGATTTTGAAAAGAGAGGTAATTAAATCTACCGATAAATTGCATCTCGACGATGGTTTTCCTGACCCTCGGATTGCTCCTTTGGTAGATTTGGCCCGTGCTTATCGGAGCAATCTTCTAAACGGAAATTCGTACCAAAAATTAGGCTATGGCGATACAAAAGGCGTTTTGTGGTTACGTCAGGAGTTGGCAAAATATCTCAACGAAACCCGTGGACTCAACATTACAGCCGAAAATATAATCATCGTAAGAGGCACAATAATGGGTTTGTATTTGACCAATTTGGCATTTTTGAAAGCGGGCGATACGGTCGTAATGGGCGAATGTAGCTGGCTGAGTGCCAAAGTGAGTTTTATGAATGCTGGTGCAAATATACTAACAGTGCCAACCGATGAAAACGGGATTATCGTAGATGCTCTTGAAGAAATCTGTAAAAAACAGGCTGTTAGAATGATTTATGTAACCTCGCACCACGATTATCCGACAACGGTTGTTTTGAAGGCAGATAGGCGAATAAAGTTATTGAAATTGGCAAAAAAATACCGTTTTATCGTTTTTGAAGATGATTACGATTACGACTTTCATTATTTGAGCAAGCCACTGCTACCATTGGCAAGTGCCGACGAAACGGGCGTTGTTTTGTACTCGGGCTCGTTTACCAAGAGTATTTCGCCGGCGTTTAGGGTTGGGTATTTGGTTGCTCCCGAAGAGGTAATTGAGCATTTGGCGTATCACCGAAGAATCATTGACCGACAAGGCGATAACATGCTCGAAAACGCCATTGCGATGCTCCTGCACGAAGGCATTATTCAGAAACATCTCCGAAAAGCCCTAAAAGAATACAAACAACGCCGTGACTTTTTCTGTGAATTATTGAATCAGCATTTAAAAAATGTAGTGAATTTTCAGATTCCAGAAGGAGGAATGTCGGTCTGGACAAGATTTGATAACTCAATAGATTTGGTTAGAACCGCCGAAAATGCTTTTCGGAAAGGGCTTTATTTTTCAAACGGAATCCACCACGATTTACCACATAAAAAATTTAATTCTACCCGATTAGGTTTTGCATCATCTACCCTGACCGAGTTAGAAATGTGTGTTGAGATTTTGAAGAGTGTGATGTGATTATGTTGTGAAATCATTATTTATACAATGACAGAAAATACAAAATTTATAGAGATTCCAATTGATAATCTCAGATTAGACGAGCAAAATCCAAGGTTACCAGAAAGTTTGAAAGGGCAAAAAGAGCAGGATGTTTTAAATTGGATGCTGTCAGATGCTACTTTAATTGACCTCATGGCATCTATTGCTCAGAATGGCTTTTTTTCGGGCGAGCCCATTATTGGGGTATTTGAGGATAATAAATACACTGTCATTGAAGGAAATAGAAGACTTTCTGCAGTCAAACTACTTTCTCAGCCTCATTTGGCGAAAGTTAGTCCTAAAGCAGTAGAAGAAATTGCTAATGAGGCTAAAGTAAAGAATAATATACCAACAACTCTTTGGGTTTATGTTGTCGAAAATAGAGAAACTGTCGAAAACTATTTAGCTTTTCGCCATGTTTCTGGGGTGAAACAATGGCCTGTCATTTCTAAAGCGAAGTACTTGTATAATCTTTATCAAAAAAAGGATAGTAAAGGAATTGGTGTTTACAAGGAACTTGCTAAGGAAATTGGAAGCAAAGTCTCGTACGTAAGAAGATTATTGATAGGCTACGAAGTCTTTCTGATGATTCAAAATAAACGTTTCTATAATATCCCAGATTTAGAGGAGGAAAATTTTGATATTTCACTGATAACGGATGCAATAACCATGAATTCCGCAATAGCAGAATATATGGGTGTAAACTTGGAATTAGCCAATCCGTTTGAACATATCAATCAAGAAAAACTAAAAGAAGTTACTGAATGGCTTTATTTGAAACAATCCAATGGGAAAACAAAGGTCGGAGAAAATAGGAATCTTCGAATTCTCAATAAAGTCATACAAAATTATAATGCCCGGGATTCTTTTATAAGAGGAGAAAAAAGTCTAAGTGAAGCTGCTGAAATTACAGATTTGGTTGATGAGAATATAAGGCTATACCTTAACGCCGCTCTTAAAAGTTTAGGAGAAGCTCAAAGAGTTATTCACAAAAGTACGTTTCCAAATAAAAAAGATAAAGATATTGCAGAAGAAATAATAGAGTCGGCAGAATTAATCAGTAGGGCTATTGCAAAGAAACTTAGAGATAGAGAAAACGAACTTGTTTGAAGTATATGAATTATTTTAATTTGATAAACTTTAGCCTTCCTAAACAAAACTCAGACTATAATATTTGGGCTGATTCTATCGAGTTTTACTGTCTAATGTCAAAAGAAGGAAGTGTTAATCCACAGCAAATAATTGACAGAATTTTTGATGAAAATGCAAATGACCCACAAACAGCAATTAAGGATGTTGTTACAGATGATGAAATAAAACTAATAGAGTCTGAACTTGACACTCCGCTTTATGAAGATGAAATTTTTGATTCACATATGACTGATTCTGTGTTTTCAGATAAAATTGTATCATCCGTCAATTCATATTTTGGTCATATAAAAAGCAGAAAGAGCAGCTTTGGTACTTCTTACCCTTTTACAATTACTAAAGAAAATACCTTAATTTTCAATTCGCAACTATCTGAAGAACAGAAAGTTTATACTATTCTATTGTGTTCCTCACTGATGCGGCTTGCAACAAAAAGTGGCGTAAATAGACTTGGACATCATTTTGAAGAATTATGTGGACCAGTATTCAATGCACTTTTACCCAAGAATGCTAAATCGTATTTTTTTGGTTCTGGCTCAAAATCCCTAAGGTATGACTCAATTGAGGGAAACTTTTTTGATAAAATAGACCAATTATGTAGCTTACTTCATGTGAGACCAAACTCTAATTTTACAAAAAATAATGCGGGGATTCATAATGTAGGAGATGGTGGAATTGATTGGGTAGGTATATATGACTTTGGAGATGATTGTTCTTCACAACCAACTTTTTTAGGACAATGTGCTTGTGGCATTGACTGGATTGATAAACAATTTGATGCCAATATTTCCAAGTGGAAAAATTACATTGAGTTTTCTAATAGCTATCAAACATATCATTTCACACCAAGGAATTTTAGAAACGAGATGCTAAAATGGGAAAACCCTCTACAAATTTACGATGTTGTTTTAATTGATAGATATAGGCTTATTAAAATATTAGCAAATGAAACTGGCTTATCATCATTGATAAACGACGTATATGGGAAATTCTTAGAAGAAATTCAAAATGACGACAACAAGATTGATTACTTTGCTTAACGGTACATAAAACTATGAAAACTACCAAAACATTTGAGATTGAGATGATTCAATCAAAGCCTTTATCAAAATCTGAAAAGGAAAAATTAAGTGAATTAATCGCTAATAATAAAGCCAATCAAAATAAAGTACAAAAATAAGCTCTTCTACAAGTATTCAAATTGCAAACTCTTTTAATACACGCTTGCGTTAAGTTCGTCGGTGTCGTTTCTGAGTAAACTAATCACATAATAATCTTACGTCATTCAATGAATTAGAATTATTACCAAATTTTATGTTGTTTTGCGTAGAAAATCAAAACGAAGGATGCAACAATACGTAATAATCGCACACGATGGCATCGACGAAAACGCCCTCGACCGCCGCATGAATATCCGTCCGTTTCATTTGGATGGAGCAAAAAAACTCAAAGAAAACGGCAATTTTGTTATCGGTGGAGCTATGCTCGACGATAACGGCAAAATGATTGGTTCGGTAATGATTGTGCAGTTTGAAACCGAAGCCGAGCTACGCCAATGGGAGGCCACCGAGCCGTATATCGTAGATGGAGTTTGGGCAAAATACGAAATCAAGCCTTTTAGAGTTGCCAATGTTTAATCATATCGACGGGATGAAATCCTGTTCTACAACATGAGTGTATTAAAAAAATTAGCCAGCGATACCGTTTTGTATGGTCTGAGTAGTATCGTTGGGCGTTTCTTGAATTGGCTCTTGGTGATTGTCCACACAAGGGTTTTTGATTTACCACGAGTTCTCTCCGACAACAACGAGCTTTACGTTTATGTGATTGCTCTAAACGTCATTTTTACGTTTGGGATGGAGACAGCTTTTTTTAGATTTGGTTCTAAAAAAGAAAACCGAGACGAATACTATAACCTCATCCTGACGTATATCATTCTGCTCAGTTTGAGCCTTTCGACAATATTTTTCTTGCTACGAACACCCATCATCGAGGCTCTTGATTACCCAAATAAGCAGCGTCTTGTGGGCTGGTTTGCTATTATTCTGGCGGTAGATGCAGTCTCGGCGATTGCCTTTGTGAAACTCCGTGCGGCCGGAAGGGCCAAAAAGTTCGTATCAATCAAATTGGCAAATATTTTTATCAATATCGGTCTCAATGCTTTTTACTTGATGTTCTGCAAATCAATCTACGATGGTTACTTTTTGCCCGAATGGAAAGGTTTTGCCGAATTCTTCTATAATCCAAAAGTAGGGCCAGATTATATCGTTTGGGCAAATTTTGTAGCAAGTTTGGTTACTTTGCTGATGCTTTGGCGTGAATTTGTCGGTTTCAGATTTGTTATTGATTGGGAGAAATTCAAGCCAGTTTTCGTTTATGCCTATCCGCTTATGATTATGGGGCTGGCTGGTGCTTTAAACCTTACGGCAGATAGATTACTTCTGCGGCATCTCCTCCCCGATGGCTTTTATAATGGATTGACAACAGATGACGCCTTCAGTATTTATTCAAATATTTATAAGTTATCAATCTTTATGACGCTCGTCGTGCAGGCGTATCGCTACGCAGCCGACCCATTTTTTTTCTCGAATGCCGAAGATAAAAACTCGCCTAAAACCATTGCATTGGCTACCAAATGGTTTACGATTGCTTGCATTATTATTTGGGTTGGTGTAAGCCTAAATCTTGATTGGATTCAACTACTTTTGGGCAAAAACTACCGCCAAGATGCCGATATTATTGTACCTACATTGCTTTTGGCAAATCTGTTCATTGGGGTTTATGGCAATCTTGGGGTTTGGTTTAGACTGAGCGATAACACCAAATACGGAAGCCGTTTTACGATTATCGGCATGAGCGTTACCATAATCTTGAATATCATACTAATCCCACAAATGGGGTATATCGGCTGTGCGATTACGTTTGCTATTTCGTCGTTTTTGATGGCGGCGTTGTGTTATTATTACGGGCAGAGGCATTTCCCGATTCCTTACGAATTAGGACGAAT
>JALOLV010000303.1 GCA_025455785.1 Spirosomataceae bacterium
AAAAAAACCGTGGCACGTTTTGCGTGTCACGGATATACTGAATACCAGATGGCAAGTCCCTGTCAGCGTTGAACGATAAGAGGATTTTCACTTAAAAATCTCCTCGTATTTCTTTGCATCAAACCCCAAAGCTACAACTTTCTCATTTTGCTCAATCAATGGTCGTTTGATAATAGATTCGTTTTTTAAGATTACCGCAATCGCCGATTTGGTATCTACGACAGAAGCCTTTTCTTCATCCGACAAAGCCTTCCACGTACTTCCTTTTTTATTGATTAACTCATCAACCGAAACCTGTTTTAGCCAATTTTCGAGCTTATCGGTAGTTATACCATTCTTCTTATAATTATGAAAATCAAATGCTACTTGATTTTCTCTAAGCCAAGTTTGTGCTTTTTTTACTGTATCACAATTCGGAATTCCGTAAACGATATACATCTTAATTTTGATTGATTTATAAACAAAAAACACTAAGCCGCCACTTTTGTTTGGTTGCTTAGTGTTTTTACTATCTGTTTGTTGATTTCTACGTAATTAATAATGATTCTCGGCGACGCATTTTTCCAGCCGGAATTCCGAACATCATCTTAAAGCGACGACAGAAATAAGCAGTATCTTTATAACCAACATCTGAGCCAATCGCCCTGATACTCTTCTTACTTGTACGAAGCAAAGTTACGGCGGCCTCCATACGTTGGTACTCAATATAATCCTGCGGATTAATACCCGTCAACATCTTGAAATACTGACCTACGTAATCTTCCGATACGTTGGCAACGTTTGCCAATTGTTTATTTGATAAATCTCCGGCAATATTATCTTTGATATATGCAAAAATATCAATCAAACGTGGGTCTTTGAAGTACGTGCTGTTCGTGGCTAACTGCTCAACAAACATGCGGTTACGCAAAATATGACGCACAACCTCAATGACAATCTCTTCGGTTTTGTTACGAATTACACGTCCACGCCCAGCTTCATCCGAGAAATCTTCGGCCAAAATATCGTGAATCAAAAGACCTAACTTTGTATGTTTTTTGATGAAGAATGGCGGAATATCGAGCGAAGTAAAGAAGTTTACCGAATCAAAAACCTTAGCCTCAAACGCAACTAAGCCAAACGAATTTTGGATTTTTCCGATTGTCGAAGGGTCTCGCATCGAGTCAAAATAATTATCTCTCTTGGTCATAAACTCCTCATAAGAGATATTTTTGGGTTCGCCGCTACCGTAAACTAATGTCGCATATTTTCCCCCCGGAATAAACAGCAAGTCTCCCGGCTCTACTTTTTCATTATTTCCTTCAAGTTTTACGTCGCCATCATACAGCACCAAAAGTGTATTTTCTACATCGTACACGTTTTTAATACGAATAGTCTGTAACATTCTGATGTGGCGTGCTTTGGCAAACTTTACGCCGAGCGATTCGATGATTTTATTATAATCTTCCATAATCGTACGAAGAATTTTATTTCGTTTTTAGCTTAGTACTTTTCTCAATCAAGGCTTATTTCTTTGCAAAGGTAGCAAATTTGGACAAATCTAATAATTGTTCTTATAATTCCAAACAAAAAAAAAGATTAAAATATTTTTTTCGTCATACATATTATAGCTAAAAATGCAGTTTTTCTAAAAATAATCTAATTTTTGGAGCGAATCTTCGCTATTTAATTAATTGGCTTGATAGTAAAAAACATAGAAATCATCCTCCTTTACATAAAAAAAAGGCTCCCGAAGAGCCTTTTTAAATACAATCAAATATTAGTTTTTTACAAATTTTATTTCAGAATTTCTCTCGCAATAACCAATTTCTGAATCTCCGAAGTCCCCTCATAAATCTGGGTAATTTTGGCATCACGCATCAATCTTTCTACATGAAATTCTTTTACATAGCCATATCCTCCATGAATTTGCACAGCTTCGGTAGTTGCCCACATGGCTACTTCTGACGCAAACAATTTTGCCATTGCGGCGGCTTCTACGAAGTCTTTGTCTTCATCCTTCAATCTCGCAGCCTTATACACCAAAAGTCTCGCAGCTTCGATTTTTGTGGCCATTTCGGCTAATTTAAACGAAATTGCTTGGTGTTCTGAAATCAATTTACCAAAAGCCTTACGCTCTTTAGAATATTTTACTGCCAATTCATAAGCTCCTGCCGCAATTCCGAGAGCCTGAGCCGCAATACCAATACGTCCACCGTTTAGCGTACTCATCGCAAACTTAAACCCAAAGCCATCATCACCGATTCTATTTTCTTTTGGTACTTTTACATCCGTAAACATCAATGAATGCGTATCTGAGCCACGGATTCCCATTTTATCTTCTTTTTTACCAACGGCAAATCCTTCCCAACCCTTCTCGACAATAAGGCAATTAATTCCTTTGTGTTTGAGTTCTGGACTCGTCTGAGCAATCACTAAGCAAACGTCCGAGCTACCTCCGTTTGTTATCCAGTTTTTTGTACCATTCAATAAATAATAATCGCCTTTGTCTTCGGCCGTTGTGCGTTGCGAGGTCGCATCAGAACCCGCCTCTGGCTCCGATAAACAAAACGCTCCGATACCCTCTGTCGCCAGTTTTGGTAAATATTTACGTTTTTGTTCCTCCGTCCCGAATTTCTCCAAACCCCAACAAACCAATGAGTTATTAACCGACATTATCACCGAAGCCGAGGCATCGACTTTCGAGATTTCTTCCATTGCCAGTACATAGCTTATGGTATCCATTCCGCCACCACCGTATTCTGGCGACACCATCATTCCAAGAAAACCATATTCACCCATTTTTTTGACCTGCTCGGTCGGGAAACGGCTTTCGGTATCTCTATCAATTACTCCGGGTAATAAATCGTTTTGTGCAAATTCTCTCGCTGCGGCTTGAACAGCTAAATGCTCCTCGGTAAGATTGAAGTTAATCCCTTCGATATTTGCAATGGCCATAGTTAGATTTTGGTTTTTAGTTTTATATGAAGTGTTACAAATTTATACTTTTCAATAATAGTATGCAAGCATACTATTTATTTTTCAATTGTAAAATATGTTGAAATCTGAATTTCAACAAAAAATTAAGGCGGATTGGTGAATCCGCCTTGTATATCTAAGCATTAACAACCCTATTTTTCTTGGCACTTCGATACCAAATGTAAATCATCGTACCGATAGCAATGTAAGGTACCGACAACAAGTACAAGATACCATCATTGATACCCGAACCAATCACACCTTTTCCTTCACTTAAATTACTACCCACCGAAGCCCTACACATAGCACATTGTGCGATAGTCATGGTAGTATTCGCAATGAATAGAATTACGATAAAAAATATTTTCTTAAACATAACCTTGATAATTAATTACTGAATATAATAAGGTTTAATCATCAAATAAGCAATTACGCCCGTAACCGATACATACAGCCATATATAAAACGCATAACGATTAACTTTATTATGCCTCGCATATTGAGCCGTAACTCCAAAAAACATTGCCCTTAGCACCAATGGCAAAACCACAATCGAAAGCAAAATATGGCTTATCAGAATAAAATAGTAAAAATATCTTTTACTACCTTGTCCTCCAAATGAAGTAGATGGATTTGAGATATGATATGTAACATAACACAACAGAAACAATCCACCCAAAACAAACGCCGCCCACATTACCTTACGGTGTCCTTCAATGTTCTTATTCTTAATTAATACCAAAGCCCAAACCAAGAGAACTGAAGTCGCCGAATTGATGATTCCGATAATATGTGGTAACTGTTTTGTCCAAGCTCCTAAATCTATTTTTTGACGAATTCCGATTAATAGTGCTACTGCGAGCGGAATAATCACCGAAAGGATATTAATCCATCGCATTGATTTTACTTCTATTGATTTTTCCATAATTTTTACTTTTTCTTCATAAATGAACCTAACAGTATGTCAATTTCGGTAATTAACCTGTCAACATCAGCTTTGTTAGTTCCGTCATAAATACCTCTAACAAAACCTTTTTTGTCAATCAAAAGTATTTTTTCGGAATGTACGAAAGCATCTTCGGGTTTATTGAGCATTGAAGCGTCCGAAACTGGCAATTTGTACCCCTCGATAATCAGCTTATAAAGATTGGCTTTATCGCCCGTTACAAAAAACCACTTATTCTCAATTGCTTTGTAGTCAGCGGCGTATTTTTGCAATACTTCACCTTTATCGTGTTCGGGGTCTACTGTATGAGAAACAATCAGTACATCCGAATTGTTTTGATACGCTTCTTGAACACGCGTTAAGGCTTTCGATAATTTTGG